>JACDBJ010000024.1 GCA_013695005.1 Pseudonocardiales bacterium | reverse complement strand
GGCCTCGACGTTCGCCATCGGGCGCAGCCGCTCCACGTCCACCCCGACGGCGTCGCCGCTGCTGACCGCCACGGCCACCCGGCCGCCGGAGTGCGACAGCGAGAGCTCGACGCCCGGCTCACCGAGCACCCGCGGCTTACCGTGCGCGCCGCCGCAGACCGTGCAGGTCGCGGCCAGCTTCACCTCGGTCGGGGCGACGCCGAGATGGGTGGCGAGCACGATGCGGCTCAACGCACGCGCCGCCAGGTACCGCTGCGCGTCCTCGGGGCGCACAAAGCGCTGGTAACGGGCCTGTTCGCCATCGTCGAGCAGGCTCGCCAGCTCGGGCCGGGCTGTGTCCGGCCGCGCCCACCAGACCTCGCACTCCCCGGCGGCCGGCATGGCCGCGAGGCTACGCGCCGAGCGGCTGCCACCTGTCGTAGGAATGACCGCCGTCCCGCGGAGCAGGTGGGCGACGAGCGGGAGCCTGTCAGGTGCGTTCGATGAGTGGGAAGGCGCGGTGCCGTCGTGGTGGGATGAGGAAGTTCTGCCGGCGCGTGGCGGTGATGAACCGTTCGATGCCGTGGTCTTCCTCTTCCAGGTCGAAGGCGTTGAGCAGGTCGACCGAGGACTGGTTGCGCCGCAGTGTGGAGAAGAAGTCGGCGCTGGGGAAGAAGCCGGAGAACTGCAGCTTCGGCGTGTTCTGTCCGGTTGTGGTGTCCATCGCATCGAAGCCCGGTCCGTCGATGCGCAGGTGAATCGGCCGGCCGTCGGAGGTGCGCCCGGATCGGTGCAGTTGGGAGACATGGCCCATCCGGGCGAACTGCTGGGCGCTGTGATTGGCGTAGTTGGCGCCGCGGAAGACGTTGGGCAGGAAAGCCCCCCGGGTGCTGAGATCGCGCGGCCCGCCCCCGTCGGTGAACGGATCCTTCGAGTCTTCCTGCACCTGCGACGGGGACTCGAACATGTACTGGAGCCGCTCGTCGAAGTTCTCCCGGACGTCGCCTTCCTTCGGGTCGCGGCCGTCCAGGTAGAACTGGCGCAGATCCAGCAGCACGTGAGACAGGTGCTGGATCGAGCCGTTGTCGAAGTAGTCGCCGGGTTGGGCATTGCTGAGCCGGATCCCGTGGCCGCCGACGAAGGTGACATCCTCCGCGGGGGAGCTGGCGTCGATCTGCTGGTCGGCGAAGCCCATCCACATCGGCGACGAGGGGTTGACGAACGAGGCGAACGGCAGCCTTTGGTCGTCGGCGATTCTGCGCGGCAGCCCGCGCTGTATGAACATCGCCCGGTGTGACGTGATCGTCATGCTCGCGTCGAATCGGGGAGACGCGAGGCTGTCGCCTTTGAGCCGGCCGCTTCCGGATAGCCAGCGCACCACGTCGTCGACGATAGCCGCGACGTCGCTGCGCACGGTGAACAGGAGGTCGTTGTTCTCCATCCGGACCGCGACGTTGAATTCCGGCCGGCGCAGCTCAAGGACATGGTTGCCAGGTGCCACGTCGGTCGGCCCTGGCACGGCACGCTTGAGCACCGGCTGGTTGTCCGAGAGCGTACGCGGTGTGTTCGCGCTGACCAGGCTGGCGGGAAGCCGGGCGAAGTAGTTGTCGCTGTAGGCGATGTGGGTGAACACGCCGGATGGTGAGTACGGATAACGTGCCTCGATGGTGGTCAGTGCGGCCTCCATTCGCGCCTGGTCGTCCTTGGACGGGGCGCGGGACAGTCGCGCGGTGACGAAGGCGGTGATCACCGGCGGCAGCCTCACCGTGACACCGTCGAACGTCTGGGCTGGCGGCACGAACGGCGCGAGGTCAAACTGCACGTCCGGAAGCGCCAGGGTGTCGGCCGCGGCGACTCGCTGCGGAAGCCACGCCAACCCTTCGAGCAGGGCGAGGGTGCCCAGCGCGCCGACGAATGCGCCGCCGGTACGCAGCAGGGTCCGCCGCGAGACGGGTTTGGCAAGAATCGGAGCCATGGTGGGGACCGGTTGCCCAGCAGATCGCGAATGTGCCACCGGGCACCGCGGTTGCTGCTGCTTCGGCACGATGTCGGTCAAGAGAGACCTCCACTGGGAAAGGTTCGAGGCGGGGAGCGTCGGCACTGGAGATGTGAAGTACACACACCTCGGCCGACGGTGGTGAAGTGAAAACCGGCTACCTTGCCGATGGTTTAACCAAGGCGAGAACAACCGGAAGGACAAGGCCCGAGGTGCTGGTGTCAAGCGGGGTGCGCCGGAGGAGGGTCTCGCATCATGATCGAACTAGCCCGGAACATCCGTTAGCTAGAGCTAGAGCTGGTTGACGGCAATGACCGTGATGGCCGCCTCGCCCAGCTCGTCGGACGCCACGAGGTCGACCTCGGCGGAGATGCCCCAGTCGTGGTCACCGGCCGGGTCGTCGATGATC
>JACDBJ010000013.1 GCA_013695005.1 Pseudonocardiales bacterium | reverse complement strand
GGCCTCGAGCGTGGCGCGCATGCGTCGCACGGCGACCCGCATCTGGTGCAGGTGCTCGATGTCGCGCCCGATGCGGGTACCCGGGTCGTGGCGCAGCAGGGCGCGCAGCCGCAGGTCGATGGCGGCGCGCACGTGGTGCACGGCTGGGTCGCCGGGCTGGGCGAGCAGCGAGTCGGGCAGGTCGAGCAGCTCGGTGGGCAGCTCGATCGGATGGGCCATCCGAACGGCCGGACGGGGTGCGGAGGTTGGCATGGTCAGTTGTGCGCGTGCAGCTCGGCCCTGAGCTCGATACCGCTGCCGGTCCGGGGCCGGACCTCGACCGCGCCGGTCACCGAGTTGCGCCGGAACAGCAGCCCGTCGTTGCCGGACAGCTGGCGGGCCGCGGTGAGGGAGCCGTCCGGCAGCGTCACCTTGGTGCCCGCGGTGACGTACAGGCCGGCCTCCACCACGCAGTCGTCTCCGAGGGAGATCCCGATTCCGGCGTTGGCGCCGATCAGGCAGCGCTGCCCGACCGAGATGACCTCCTTGCCGCCGCCAGAGAGCGTGCCCATGATCGAGGCGCTGCCGCCGAGGTCCGAGCCGTCGCCGACCACGACGCCGGCGGAGATCCGTCCCTCGATCATCGACGTGCCCAGCGTCCCGGCGTTGAAGTTCACGAAGCCCTCGTGCATGACGGTCGTGCCGGGCGCGAGGTGCGCGCCGAGCCGGACCCGGTCCGCGTCGCCGATCCGCACGCCCGACGGCAGCACGTAGTCGACCATCCGCGGGAACTTGTCGACGCCGTACACGGTGACGGCGCCGTGCTGGGCGCGCAGACGTGCCCTGGTGAGCTCGAAGCCCTCGACCGCGCACGGGCCGTGGTTCGTCCAGACCACGTTGGGCAGCAGGCCGAAGATCCCGTCGAGGTTGATCTCGTGCGGGCGGACGAGGCGGCTGCTCAGCAGGTGCAGCCGGAGGTAGACGTCGGGGACGTCGGCCGGCGGGTCGGCGAGCGAGTCGATCACCGTCGTGACGACGGTCGTGGAGGTGGCGCGGTCGCTGTCGTCGCCGGCGAGCTCGTCGAGCTCAGCTTGGGGGTCGGGTGGTTCGGTGCCCAGCGCGGGCGATGGGTACCAGGTGTCGAGCGCGGCCCCGTCAGCGTCGTGCGTGGCCAGGCCGATCCCGGCAGCGCCTTCGCTGCGGAAGCTGCTCGTCACGGTTGCTAACGCTATCTCAGCCGCGGGGCAGCCCCGGGTACGGCACGTGACGCATCTGCGCGACCCGCACGTCCCACACGCTGAGCCTGCGCTGGGCGTCGCGCTTGGCCCGGCTTCGGCGGAACGTCTCGGGCGGGCGCGCGAGGCCGTACCGGTCGCCCCACCACTCGCCGGGCCGCGGATCGAGCACGGTGTCCAGGTGCGAGGGATAGCGTCGCTCGGCGCCGTCGCGGATGTCATCGCGGTCGAGCATGGGGAGGACGAGGCGATACTCGTGGTCGACGATGGCGAGCTCAAGTCCCGCCACCGCGAGCAGTCGATCGAGCATGGCGAGGCTGGGGAGGACGGTGCCGGCCTCGATTCTTGCGACTGTGCTGTGCGAGACGCTTGCCTTGGCTGCAAGCTCGCGCTGGCTGAGGTCGGCGATCCGCCGTACCCGACGGACCGTCCCGACGACGTCGAACTCCATGCTTCGAGGCTGCGCCGCAACCCCGTCAGTTGACCAGCCCTCTGTGTGGGCCTGTGGACAACTCGGATTCTGGCCCACCCCGACACCCCTTCGCGGGCCCCTTTGCTCTGCGCACTCTGACGCACCGGCCCGTCGGCCTGGCGTGTCGGCTCTCGGTCACCGAGGTGGTGCGTGAGAGTGCGCAGAGCAAAGGTGTGCGCCCAGCGGCCCGCGGCGTCCGACACGCCCGGCGAACGCTGGTGGTGCGTCAGAGTGCGCAGAGCAAAGGGGCGCGCACGACACCCTGGCTTGGACCGGCTCAGAGCCGTGCACGGGTAGCGTGCGGCCGGTGTTGGATCTCAGCGCGGACCCCGTGGAGCTGACGGCGGCGCTGGTCGACGTGCCGAGCGTCTCCGGCGACGAAACCCGGCTCGCCGACGCGATCGAGCAGGCACTGCGCACCCAGGCGCCGCACCTGGAACTGCTTCGCGACGGCAACGCGGTCCTCGCCCGCACGCAGCTGGACCGCCCGACGCGTGTCCTGCTCGCCGGCCACATCGACACCGTCCGGCTTGCCGACAACCTTCCGTCACACCGCGAAGGCCAGACCCTCTACGGCTGCGGCACCTCCGACATGAAGGCCGGCGTCGCCGTCATCGCCCACCTCGTGGCGACAACACCGACCCCACGGCACGACCTCACTGCGGTGTTCTACGACTGCGAGGAGGTCGAGGCGGCCCGCAACGGCCTGGGCCGCATCGAGCGCAACCGTCCCGACTGGCTCCAGGCAGACCTGGCCATCCTCGGCGAACCCACGAACGGCGCCGTCGAGGCCGGTTGCCAGGGCACGATGCGCGCGGTCGTCACCACGCACGGCAGCAGGGCCCACTCCGCCCGCTCGTGGCTCGGCGACAACGCCATCCACCGCACCGCCGAGGTCCTCGACAGGCTCAACGCCTACCAACCGCGTGAGGTCGACATCGACGGCTGCCTCTACCGCGAGGGGCTGCAGGCGGTGGGCATCCAGGGCGGCGTCGCGGGCAACATCGTCCCCGACCACGCCGCGGTCACCGTCAACTTCCGCTTCGCGCCGGACCGCGACGTCGCCGCCGCCGAGAAGCACGTCCGCGAGGTGTTCGACGGCCTCGCCGTCGAAATCGTCGACTTCGCCGCAGGCGCCCTCCCCGGCCTGGACGCGCCGGCCGCCCGCGAGTTCCTCGAGGCCACCCACAGCGCGCCCGCCGCCAAGTACGGCTGGACCGACGTCTCCCGCTTCGCCGCCCGAGGCATCCCCGCGCTCAACTACGGCCCCGGCGACCCCAACCTCGCGCACACCCCGGAAGAACACGTCGACACCGCCAAGATCACTGAGGCCACGACCGTGCTGCGCCGCTATCTCGACTCGACGCCGCCATAGGCTGAGCGCCATGCGGCGCAACCTCAGCCCGGACGGCACCACCACCGACCAGCGGCTGCTCGACTCCCGCGGCCCCTCGGACTGGGTGCACACCGACCCGTGGCGGGTGCTGCGCATCCAGGCGGAGTTCGTGGAGGGCTTCGGCGCGCTGGCCGAGCTGCCACGGGCGGTCACCGTGTTCGGCTCCGCCCGCACTCCCAGCGACCACCCCGAGTACGAGCTCGGCCGCCGGCTGGGCACCGCGCTGGCGGAGGCTGGTTTCGCGGTGATCACCGGTGGCGGCCCGGGCACGATGGAGGCCGTCAACCGCGGCTGCTCGGAGGCCGGCGGGCTCTCAGTCGGCCTCGGCATCGAGCTGCCGTTCGAGCAGGGCATGAACCAGTGGATCGACCTGGGGGTCAACTTCCGCTACTTCTTCGTGCGCAAGACGATGTTCGTCAAGTACGCCCAGGCGTTCGTCTGCCTGCCCGGCGGGTTGGGCACGCTCGACGAGATGTTCGAGGCGATGACGCTGGTGCAGACCAAGAAGGTCACCAAGTTTCCCGTGGTGCTGCTCGGCACCGAGTACTGGGGCGGGCTCTACGACTGGCTGGCCGACACCGCACACCGCGGCGGCAAGATCAACGACAAGGACCTCGAGCTGCTGCACCTGACCGACGACGTGGACGAGGCCGTCAAGGTCGTCCAGGAGGCATACCGGGCCTGGGAGCTCGCGCATTGACCCTGACTGACGCGCTACGTCTCTGCACGGTTGCCAGCGGGTTGCCGACTGCGTTGGAGGCCTGCATGCCGGCTTAGGCCGTGTCACCATCGGCCATGTGAGCGCTCCCCTGCGATTTCACGGCCGCGAACCCGCGTCGGACCGGGCGCTGGTCATGGCGATCGTCAACCGCACACCCGACTCGTTCTACGACCAGGGAGCCAACTTCACCGACGTCGCCGCGATGGCCGCCGTGCAGGCCGCGATCGACGACGGTGCGGACGTCGTCGACATCGGGGGAGTCAAGGCCGGGCCGGGTGACGTCGTGGACACCGCCGAGGAGATCAGCCGGGTGGTGCCGTTCGTGGCCGCCATCCGCGCCGCCCACCCCGACGTCCTGATCAGCGTGGACACCTGGCGATCCGAGGTCGGCGCGCTGGCCTGTGCCGAAGGCGCGGACATCCTCAACGACACCTGGGCCGGCGCGGACCCGCTGCTCGGCGAGGTCGCCGCCCGCTACGGCGCCGGCATCGTCTGCAGCCACGCCGGGGGGGCGCAGCCGCGCACCCGCCCGCACCGGGTGCGCTACACCGACGTCGTGGCCGACGTGATCGCCGAGGTCACCTCGCAGGCGCAGCGGCTCGTCGAGCTGGGCGTGCCGCGCGAGGGCATCCTGATCGACCCGGCGCACGACTTCGGCAAGAACACCTGGCACGGGCTCGAGCTGCTGCGCCGGGCCGACGAGCTGGTCGCCACCGGATGGCCGGTGTTGATGGCGCTGTCGAACAAGGACTTCGTCGGGGAGACCCTCGGTGTCGGTTTGACCGAGCGGCTGGAGGGAACTCTGGCAGCGACCGCATTGGCCGCAGCGGCGGGTGTGCGGGTGTTCAGGGCGCATGAGGTGGCCGCCACCCGACGAACCGTCGAGATGGTGGCCAGCGTCCGCGGCATCCGTATGCCAGCCCGGTGTGTCCGAGCATTGGCTTAGGAGGTCGGGGATGGAGCCTGAGGTCGAGCGGTGGTTCGCGGAGCGAACCTGGCAGCGTCCCACGTGGACGCCCAGCGAGTTGGTGGCCGCCAAGAGGGGCCGCACGGTGTCGGTGGTGCTGCCGGCGCTGAACGAGGAGCCGACCGTCGGCGCCATCGTCACCGCGATACTGCCGATGACCCTGGGCGAGCGGCCGCTGGTCGACGAGCTGGTCGTTATCGACTCCGGCTCCACCGACGACACGATCGCGGTGGCCGAGGCGGCAGGCGCGCGGGTGGTCCGCCGCGCCGACGTCGTCGGCCACCTCAGCCCGATACCGGGCAAGGGCGAGGTGCTGTGGCGCTCGCTGGCCGCCACCACCGGCCACATCATCGTGTACCTGGACTCCGACCTGGTCGACTTCGATCCGGGGTTCGTGCCGGCACTGATCGGCCCGCTGCTGACCAACGACGAGGTGGCGCTGGTCAAGGGCTTCTACCGCCGCCCGCTGCGCCTGGAGACCGTGGAGATCGACACCGGCGGCGGCCGGGTCACCGAGCTGCTGGTACGCCCGCTGCTGGCGGCACTGCGGCCGCAGCTGTGCGGCATCGTCCAGCCGCTCGGCGGCGAGTACGCCGCCACCCGCGAGCTGCTGGAGTCGGTGCCGTTCGCGGCCGGATACGGCGTGGAGATCGGGCTGCTGCTCGACACCCACTCGTTGCTGGGGCTGAACGGGCTGGCGCAGGTCAACCTCGGGGTGCGCAAGCACCGCAACCGCTCGCTGGTCTCGCTGGGCGTGATGGCCCGCCAGATCCTGGCCGCCGCCCTGCACCGCTGCGGGTTGCCCGACGCAGGCGGCGCGGTCACCCAGTTCGTCCAGATCGAGCAGGAGTGGCTGCCGCACGTCCAGGTGGCCGACGTGTCCGAGCGACCACCCATGCGGGAGATCCTCGTGCGGTAACTGGGTCGGCATGCCACGATCGCAGCGTGGGGACGGCGTTGATCTACCTGTTGGTGATGATCGTGGTGGCCGGCGTGGTTTTCGTCGGCGTCTCGCTGCTCTTCGGTCGTGGCGAGGAGCTGGCGCCGCTGCCGCCGGGTGCCACGCCGACCAAGCTGCCAGCCCAGGACGTCCAGCCGCGCGACGTGCGTGACCTGCGGTTCCAGCAGGTGCTGCGCGGCTACAAGATGTCCGAGGTCGACTGGGTACTGGACCGGCTCGCCGGCGAGCTGGAAACGGTCCGGCGCGACCGCGACGCGCTGGCGGCCAAGGTCACCGAGCTGGAGGCGCAGGCATCGACGCCAGGGTGAACGTGACGGTGGACGTCGACGCGCCGCCGGAGCAGGTCTGGCGCGCGGCCATGGACTGGGAGCGCCAGGGCGAATGGATCCTCGGCACCCGGGTGCGGCTCGTCGAGGGCGACGGCGAGTCCCTCGGCTCTCGGGTGGCCGCGGTCACCGGGATCGCCGGGGTCGGGGTGTCGGACACGATGGAGATCGTCGAGTGGGAGCCGCCGAGGCGCTGCGTCGTGCGGCACACTGGCCGGGTGGTCCGAGGGCTCGGCATCTTCGAGGTGACGCCCCTTGACGGCGGCTCGGTGTTCTCCTGGACCGAGGAGCTGATGCTGCCGCTGGGCATGCTGGGGCAGCTGGGCTGGCCATTGGTCCGGCCGGCGATGCGGGCCGGGCTGGACCTGTCGATGCGGCGCTTCGCCCGGTTCGCCAGCGCCTACCGGTGAGCTCCGACCGGTGAGCGTGCTCGTCGGGCCGGACGGCCGGGCGCGCTGCGGTTGGGCCGGCTCGGCGCCCGAGTACCTGGACTACCACGACACCGAGTGGGGAGTCGCGCTGCACGGGGTTGTACCGCTGTTCGAGCGGCTGAGCCTCGAGGGGTTCCAGTCTGGCCTGTCGTGGCTGGTCATCCTGCGCAAGCGGGAGGCGTTCCGCTCGGCGTTCGCCGGTTTCGACCCGGCCAAGGTCGCGCGGTTCGACGCCGCCGACGTCGACCGGTTGCTGACCGACGCCGGCATCGTGCGAAACCGGGCCAAGATCGAGGCCACCGTGCACAACGCCCAGCGGGTGCTCGATCTGGAGCAGCCGCTGGACGAGCTGCTGTGGTCGTTCGCGCCGAACACGCGCTCGGGGCCGCGCGCCGCCGCCCTGGACGAGCTGCCGAGCACGACGGCGGAGTCGACCGCGATGGCCCGCGAGCTCAAGCGGCACGGCCTGCGATTCGTCGGCCCGACCACCTGCTACGCGCTCATGCAGGCCGCCGGATTGGTCGACGATCACCTCGCCGGCTGCTGGCGCGCCGCGCCGTGATCGCCTCGGTTTCACCTCGGTCGGAGCAATAAGGAAGAATTGGTCTCCACTCGCCCTGCGCTCTCCCCGCGCATGGCGGCACTGCTTAGCGGCAGGGAGGGAGCACACGATGGCGGCCATGAAGCCCCGGACCGGTGACGGTCCCCTCGAGGTCACCAAGGAGGGGCGGGGCATCGTGATGCGGGTTCCATTGGAAGGTGGCGGCCGGCTGGTCGTCGAGATGTCCGCCGAGGAGGCCGGCGAGCTCTCCGACGCGCTCAAGGCGGCCGCCGGCTGAGCGCTTCCAGGGCGTGACCAGCGCGTGACCAGCACGGCGCCGGAGCTCCCCGAGCTCCCGACCCCGCTGCCGGCGGTCACCGTGGTGGCCACGTCCAGCGGCGGCCAGTCGGTGGTCGCCGTCGACTCGGAGCTGCGGCTGGGCCCCGGCGCCGACGAGCACGACATCTCCGGAGTGCTGCTGTCGTCGGGCGTGACCGGCAAGGCAGGCGAGCTGGCCAGGCTGCCCGCGGTGTGGCTGGTGGGCATCGGCGCCGGTGAACGCGCCGACTACGCCGCCGCGGGGGCATCGCTCGCTCGCGCCCTGCGCTCCGACCAGGACGGCGCGCCGCACGCGGCCAGCCTTGTTGTCGGTGAGCTGGACGAGCACTCGCTGAAGGCCCTGGTCCTCGGCCTGCGGTTGGGTGCCTACCGGTACCGGGTCAGCGACAAGCCTGCTCCGCCGGAAGCGTCCGTCGAGCTGGTCGTCGCCGACATCGACACCGCCCGCCCGAGCGTCGAGCTCGCCGCCGAGCTGGCCGCGGCCACCGCGCTGGCCCGCGACCTCGCCAACAGCCCGTCGAACGTCAAGACGCCGCAGTGGCTGGCCGACACGGCGACCGCGTTGGCGGCAGCCGTCCCGGGCATCGTCACGCAGCAGTGGGACGCCGAGCGGCTCGCGGCCGAGGGCTTCGGCGGGGTGCTCGCCGTCGGCGGTGGCTCGGCCAGCCCGCCGCGGATGCTCCGGCTGGACTGGGCGCCGGCCGGCGCGCAGGGGCACCTGGCCCTGGTCGGCAAGGGCATCACGTTCGACACCGGCGGCATCTCGATCAAGCCGGCCGAGGGCATGCACCTGATGCGCACCGACATGGCCGGGGGAGCAGCCGTGATCGCCGCGCTGCTCACGATCGCCCGGCTGCAGCTGCCGGTGCGGGTGACCGCGCTGGTCCCGATGGCCGAGAACCACGTCTCCGGCTCGGCGTACCGACCAGGTGACGTGGTCACCCAGTACGACGGCACGACGACCGAGGTCACCAACACCGACGCCGAAGGGCGGATGGTGCTGGCCGACGCGTTGGGTTACGCGGTTCGGGAGCTGGCGCCGGAGGCCATCGTGGACGTCGCGACGCTCACCGGGGCGATGAAGGTCACCCTCGGCCTGCGCACCGGTGGGCTGCTGGCCAGCGACGACACGCTTGCCGATGCGGTGCTGGCCGCGGGGGAGCGCGCCGGCGAACGGCTGTGGCGGATGCCGCTGCTGGCGCACGTCGCCGAGGAGGTCGAGTCCGAGATCGCCGACGTCCGTCAGATTCCCCCCGGGCCGGGTGGGATCGGCGCCGCGCTGTTCCTGCGCGAGTTCACCGATGCGCTGCCGTGGGCGCACCTGGACATCGCCGGCCCGGCGCGCGCGGATCGGCCTTACGCTGAGACGGTCGAGGGTGCGACCGGGTTCGCGGCCCGCACGCTGGTGGAGCTGGTCAGGGTCTGGGCACCCAACAGCTCGACGGCGACCACACCGCAATCGCAGCTCCGGTAACGGACTAGGCCGTCCGAGGTGGGGTGGCTCGACAGCACGCGCATCTGATCGATCGGCCGGCCGCAGTTCTGGCAGTGCACGGGAAAGCATCTCCTATGGTAAGAGTTGTACTACCTTGAGTCCTTACAGAACCAGAATAGCAGAGGTAAGTGGTCAATGGACTTCATCGGTTACCGAAGTGATGCGCTCGGTGCCGCCGTGGAGCTCGTCAACGAGGTCACTGCGGCCACCGTGCCGGCCGGTAGGTTGCCGGAGCTGCTCGAGCAGCACGGTTACCTGGTCGGCAAGGCGCCGCGCGCACTGGACGACCAACTGCGCGCGTGGGCTCGCCGGTTGCGCACGGTCTTCGAAGCGCCGGACGCCGACGCCGCATCCGTCGCGGTGAACGCGCTGCTGGCCGACGTCGAGATCGGGCCGCACCTGTCCAACCACGACGGGCGGCCGTGGCACCTGCACTACTCGCCGCCACAGGCCGGTGTGCTGGCCAGGGTCCGCTCCACCACCGCCTTCGCGATGGCGATGCTGGTCTCGGAGTTCGGGGTGCAACGCCACGGACATTGCGCCGCGGACGGCTGCCGGAGGGTCTTCGCCGACACCTCCCGCAACGCCACCCGCCGCTTCTGCTCCGACGGTTGCGCGAACCGGTCAGCGGTGGCCGCCCACCGCGCCCGCCGGCGCACCGCCGATGAGTCGGCAGCCTCCGGACGAACGGCACTCTCGTAGAGCCCTATCGGACGAAAGTGCCGTTCGTTCAGGTTGTGGGACGCAGCTCAGCGGCTGGCTGCCACCCGGTAGACCTCGGCCGTCTGCTCCGCGGCGATTCGCCAGGAGAACTCCTCGTGCGCCCGCACCCGCCCGGCGGCGCCCATCGCAGCGGCGCGGTCGGGGTCGGCGAGCACCTCGTTGACCCGGGCCGCCAACCCCGCCCGGAACGCGGCCGGGTCTCGCTCGTCGAAGTGCACCAGCAGCCCGGTCTGGCCGTCGAGGACGACCTCGGGGATACCGCCGACGTCCGAGGCCACCACCGCCGTCCCGCACGCCATCGCCTCGAGGTTGACGATGCCCAGCGGCTCGTACACCGACGGGCAGACGAACACCGTCGCCGCGGACAGCAGCTGGCGGACCTCGTCGGTCTCGAGCATCCGCTGTATCCACACCACGCCGGGCCGGCCCGCCGCCAGCCGCGCCACGTCGCCCGCGGTCTTCGTGGACAGTTCCGCGGTGTCGGCCTCACCCATGGCCAGCACGATCTGCGCGTCCGGCGCGAAGTCGTGCGCCGCGGCGATCAGGTGGTCGACGCCCTTCTGCCGGGTCATCCGTCCGATGAAGGCGACGATCGGGCGGTGCGGGTCGACGCCGACAGCGCGTAGCGTGTCGCGGCCGGCGTCGGGGTGGAAGGTGTTGGTGTCGATGCCGTTGTGCACGACGTGCACCCGCGTCGGGTCCAGCGACGGGTAGCAGTCCAGCACGTCGGTGCGCATCCCCTCGCTCACCGCGATCACCGCGTCGGCGTGGTCGTACGCGGTGCGCTCCACCCAGGAGGAGAGCCGGTAGCCGCCGCCGAGCTGCTCGGCCTTCCACGGCCGCCGGGGTTCCAGCGAGTGCGCGGTCAACACGTGCGGCACGTCGTAGAGCACCTTGGCCAGATGGCCGGCCATGTTGGCGTACCAGGTGTGGCTGTGCACCAGGTCGACGTCGGCCAGCCCGGCCACCATCGAGAGGTCGACGCCGAGCGTGCGCAGCGCGGGGTTGGCGCCGGCGAGGCCTTCCGGGACGGTGTGCGCGTACGCCCCGCTGCCGTTGTCACGGGCCGCGCCGAAGCAGTGCACGTCGATGTCGACCAGCTCGCGCAGCACCGGCACCAGGTGGCCGACGTGCACACCGGCACCGCCGTACACCTCCGGTGGGTACTCGCGTGTCAGCAGGCCGATCCGCACCGTGCAGACGCTAGGGCGTCGCCGGTGGATCTTTCGCGTGAGGTCCGGCACGCAGACGGCTGAGGTGGGGCTCCTCACCTGGCTCGACGTCCATGGCCGCACTATGGTCGGCCACGTGACCGGACTGCCGGCCAACGTCCTGGGCATCGTCCTCGCCGGCGGCGAAGGCAAACGCCTGTGGCCGCTGACGGCGGACCGTGCCAAGCCGGCCGTGCCCTTCGGCGGCAACTACCGGCTCATCGACTTCGTGCTGTCGAACCTGGTCAACGCCGGTCTGAACCGGATCTGCGTGCTGACCCAGTACAAGTCGCACTCGCTGGACCGCCACATCTCCACCACCTGGCACCTGTCCAGCGTGCTCGGCCAGTACATCACCACGGTGCCGGCGCAGCAGCGGCTCGGCAGGCGCTGGTACACCGGCAGCGCGGACGCCATCTTCCAGAGCCTCAACCTCGTCTTCGACGAGCGTCCGGACTACATCGCGGTCTTCGGCGCCGACCACGTCTACCGGATGGACCCGGCGCAGATGATCGCCGGGCACATCATCAGTGGTGCCGGTGTGACCGTGGCCGGCATCCGGGTGCCGCAGGCGGAGGCGAAGGGCTTCGGCGTGATCAGCGCCGACGCCAGCGGCAAGATCACCGACTTCCTCGAGAAGCCGTCCGAGCCGCCGGGAACCCCGGACGACCCGGAGGCGAGCTTCGCCTCGATGGGCAACTACCTGTTCTCCACCGACGCGCTGCTGCAGGCGCTGCGGGCCGACGCGCAGGACGACGACTCCGACCACGACATGGGCGGCGACATCATTCCGCGCATGGTCGACGAGGACGAGGCGGCTGTGTACGACTTTGCCGACAACGTGGTGCCCGGCGCGACCGACCGGGACGCCGGCTACTGGCGCGACGTCGGAACCCTCGACGCCTACTACGAGGCGCACACCGACCTGGTCTCCGTGCACCCGATCTTCAACCTCTACAACGGCAAGTGGCCGATCCGGACCGCAACCGCGCCGCTGCCGCCCGCCAAGTTCGTGGAGCGGGGTACCGCGCTGGACTCGATCGTCGGCGCCGGCACGATCATCTCCAGCGCCGTGGTGCAACGGTCGGTGATCAGCTCGGACGTCACGATCGAGGCCGGCGCCGACGTCACCGACTCGGTGATCATGCCCGGAACCAGGATCGGCAAGGGCGCCGTGGTGCGCGGCGCGATCCTGGACAAGAACGTCCAGGTGCCACCCGGTTGCCAGATCGGCGTCGACCGGGCACTGGACCGCGCCCGCTACACGGTCAGCCCCGGCGGGGTGGTCGTGCTCGGCAAGGGCGCAATGGCCCTCTGACAGGGGCTGCCTCTATGCGCGCTTGACCACGGCGAGCAGCCCGTCGCCCAGCGGGAGCAGCACCGGAACCAGCCGGTCGTCCTCGCGGCCCTGCCGAGCCACCTCGCGCAGCGCCTTTGTGTCGGCGTCCTGCTGTGACGCGTCGGCCACCCGGCCACCCCACAGCACGTTGTCCAGCGCCACCACGCCACCGGGCCGCAGCAGCCGGATCGCCTCGTCGAGGTACCGCGGGTACTCGGCCTTGACCGCGTCGACGAACACCAGGTCGTATGCGCCGTCCGCGAGCCGGGGCAGCACCTCCAGCGCCATCCCGTTGATCAGCCGCAGCTGGGCGGCGGCGAAGCCGGCGTCGGTGAACGCCTCACGCGCCGCCCGCTGGTGCTCCGGCTCGACGTCGATCGAGGTGAGGATCCCGTCCGGCGCCATCCCCCGCAGCAGCCACAGCCCGCTGACCCCGGTGCCGGTGCCGATCTCCACGACCGAGCGCGCGCCGAGCAGCGCGGCCAGGAACCGCAGCGCCGCCCCGCCACCGGACCCGATGGGTACGCAGCCCAGCTCGGCTGCCTTGGCGCGGGCGCTGAGCAGCACGTCGTCCTCGGCGAGGAACTCCTCGACGTAGGAGTGGGTGGTGCTCATGCCGGGAGGTTACCCGGGCTGATTGTCGCGGCCGGTCACAAACGCGCCTCAGGGAACTCTCAGCGGTAGCTCACGCCCCACTTACCCGAATCGGGCACTGTTGTAGAACACGTCGCGGGAACACCGCGACGGCCCGCAACGTTTGGTCGACAACGACCGCCGCAGGAGGTGCGCTCCCGTCATGGCCGTCCGCTCGCCTGACCCCGAGCCGGCTGGCGCGCTTGCCGCGCTGCCGGAGACCTCGGCGTCCACGGCCGGCTGGACACCTCCCAGTTGGGACGAGGTGGTGCGCGAGCACGCGGACCGCGTCTACCGCCT
This sequence comes from Pseudonocardiales bacterium, assembly GCA_013695005.1. Lineage (GTDB taxonomy): Bacteria > Actinomycetota > Actinomycetes > Mycobacteriales > Pseudonocardiaceae > Pseudonocardia. Next base: position 663 of record JACDBJ010000013.1, on the reverse strand, counting down.
CGCCTACCGGCTCTCCGGCAACCCGCACGACGCCGAGGACCTCACCCAGGAGACGTTCATCCGGGTCTTCCGCTCGCTGGCGTCCTACCAGCCCGGGACGTTCGAGGGTTGGCTGCACCGCATCACCACCAACCTGTTCCTGGACATGGTCCGCCGGCGCGGCCGGCTGCGGATGGACGGCCTGCCCGAGGACACCGAACGGCTGCCCGGCGGGGGTCCCGAGCCCGAGCGGGTCTACGACGACACGCACCTCGACCCGTACCTGCAACGCAGCCTCGACGAGCTGGCGCCGGAGTTCCGAGCCGCCGTCGTGCTGTGCGACGTGGAAGGCCTGTCGTATGAGGAGATCGGCGCCACTCTCGGGGTTAAGCTCGGGACTGTGCGCAGCCGAATCCACCGTGGGCGAGCCGCGCTTCGGGCGTCTCTGGAACGCTCCCGCGCCGAGCTCGCCCTGTCCGGCGGCGGTTTCCCGCGGCCGCGGGAGGCCACGGCATGATCGGCGGCTGGTCCAGCGTCTGGCCGGGGCCCCCGTCGGGGTCCCAGTTCGGCGCACCGCACTACTGGGGTGAGGCCCACCTCGCCCTGGACGCCGTCGTCGCCTACGTCGACGACGAGCTGTCCGCGGCCGCCCGGTCCAGGGCGCAGGACCACCTCAGCCGGTGC
>JACDBJ010000010.1 GCA_013695005.1 Pseudonocardiales bacterium | reverse complement strand
CTAGGCGCCGTCCCTGCAGGTCCACTGGTAGCTGCCGCTGATCAGGCTCGTTCCCGCGCTGAGGTCGGCGAAGGTGAGATTGCCGGAGCCGTCTGCCCGGACTTCCGCCTGGGCTGTGCCACCCATGCCGAGCTGGTACGACCTGCTGTCGATATCGATCCCGACAGCCCCCAGAGCATCGCGCTGGTAGGTGCCAGGACCGTGGTACGCGCTGATCCGGTTGGCGATCCCGATGCTGTGTCGTCGACTTCTCGCCCTGATGCCACCGGTAGTGCGAGCCGCCCGCCCTCGCCCTTGACGTACTCCGCGCACGAGCCGGCCGGACTCCCGCCGGGCAGCCCGGTCTGGAAGGCGCCGTGTACGTGCGCTCCGCCGACCACGGCGAGTACGACGCACAGCCCCGGATCGGACGAGCCGCAGCCACTTGCGCCCTCGATCGGCCCGGCGCCGGAGCCGGCGCTCGAACAGGAGACCGCGAGCAGGGCCACCAGGACCGCTAGCCGCCACACCCGTCCGACGATAGGTCAGCGGCAGACCGCGCTCAGCGGGCGCGCATCCGGTTGTTGCGCGGGTTGTGCTCGACCTCGGCTAGCCCGAGCGCCTCCAGCACCGGCGGCACGTACATGCCGAAGCGGCCGCGCATGCCCTTCTTGATGCCGTACCAGCCGCCGACGGGGTTGTCCGCCGAGCGACCCCACGCCTCGACCGTGCCGTCGGCCGCGGACTTCTGCTCGTCCGCGCTCCCCAGGGGCACCCAGCCGCCATGCTCGGCGAGCATCTTGTGCAGGTCCTCGATCGCGCGCAGGTGGTAGCGCAGCTGCGACTTGCCGACCTGCACCACCACGGCGGGCGGGTCAGCCGCCTCGTCGCGGTACGCCTCGTACTGCGAGGTGCCTGGTGGCGTGCTGAGGATCCACGGGTCGTCGGGCGTGCCGGAGCCGCTCGGTTCGGTGTCGGCCATCGCTGCCTCCTGGTAGCCGCTTCCGTAAAGCGTGGGTTACCGTAGCACTCAGGTTACGGAAGCGGAGGTCTCGATGACCACGAAGTACTCGGTGAGCAGCACGATCGACGCGCAGCCGGACAAGGTCTGGGCGTTGCTGACCGACGCCAGCAGCTACCGGGACTGGAACGACGCCGTCGTGTCGATCGAGGGCACCATCGCGCCCGGTGAGAAGATCAAGCTCGTGTCCGTCGTCAACCCGAAGCGGGCGTTCACGCTGAACGTCACCGAGTGCGACGCCCCGCGCCGCATGGTGTGGGCCGACAGCATGCCGCTCGGCCTGTTCAAGGGCGTGCGGACGTACAGGCTCACGCCGAGGGGCGACCAGACCGAGCTCAGCATGGAGGAGGTCTTCAGCGGGCCGCTCGCGCTGCTGATCACCAGGACCATCCCGGACCTGACCGACTCCTTCGAGCTGTTCGCCGGCGGGCTCAAGAGCGCCGCGGAGCGCGGGCGCTGAGCGTGGCCGCCGAGCCGCTGCATCGGGCCGCGCTCGACGCGCTCGGCGACGCCAACCGGCGCGCGATCCTGGAGATCCTCGCTGGTGGAGCGCGGTCGGTGCAGCAGATCGCCGACGAGCTGCCGTTCAGCCGGCCGGCGGTCTCACGCCACCTGCGGCTGCTCAAGGACGCCGGGCTCGTCGTCGACGAGGCTGTCGGCGTCCGCCGGCTCTACGCCCTGCGGCCGGACGGCGTGGACGCGATCCGCGCGTACTTCGAGCAGGTCTGGGGCGACGCCGCGGCCCGGTTTCGGCTGGCTGCCGAGAACATCTCTCCCGAGAACGCCACCCCCGAGGAGCCGCCCGATGGCTGACGCCGAGCCGCTGGTCGTCGAGTTCGAGGTCCGCGCGCCGCTGGACCACGCGTTCGCCATGTGGACCGACCGGGTGGCGCTGTGGTGGCCCTCTACGCACACGCTCAGTGGCAGCCCGGAGGCGATCGTCTTCGAGCCGCGTCCTGGCGGCCGGATCTTCGAGCGGGCTCCCAGCGGCGAGGAGCACCCGTGGGGCGAGGTGCTCGACTGGGAGCCGCCCACCCGGCTGCGCTACCGCTGGCACCTGTTCTTCGACCCGCGCGAGGCGACCGACGTCGAGGTCACCTTCACCCCGCTCGCCGGCGGCGTCGACGGAGTCGCCGTCCGGATCGCACAGACCGGCTGGGAGCGGCTCGGCGACGCGGGCCCGCCCCGGCGGTCGCGGACCTACCAGGCGTGGGGCGCGCTCATCCCGTCATACGTCCGCGCCACCGAGTAGCCCAGCCGGGAGAATGTCTGGATCGACAGCGCGACGATCATGGCCCAGCTCACCGCGCCGGCCGACGCACTCTCGCACCAGGGCTGAGCGCCTCGCCGTTGCAGGGCTAGCTCGCACCGGTCAAAGTAGTTTGAGTTCGTGCTTGGACGCATCGTCGGCGGCGACGGACAGCTCGTCGAGATCATCCGTGACGGTGTGCCGATGCGGGACTACGCCGACGTGCCGCCGACGATCGTGCACAACCTGGTTCGCGGCGCACAGCGCTGGCCGGATCGCCCGCTGCTGGTCAGCGAGGCCGGGGTCACCACCACCTACCGCGACTTCGCGGAGCTTGTCGAGGGCGCCGCGGCCAGGCTGTGCGCAGAGGGCCTGCGGCCCGGTGACGCGCTGGCCGTCGCCGCCCGCAACGGGCTGGACGTGGCGGTGGCGATCTGGGCGTGCGCCCGAGCCGGGGTGCTGTTCGTCGGCCTGCCCGTCACGTTGAAGCCGCCGCAGTGGGCCTACCTGCTTGCCCACTCCAGGGCTCGGCTCGCGTTGGGTGAACCGGAGTTCCTCGACCCGCTGCGGGCGGCTGCCGTCGGGGCGCGGATCCCGCCCGACCGGGTCCGTGAGGTCGGTGACCACCTTGTCGGGCAGCGGCTGGCGTGGCGCGAGCACACCCGGCTTCCGGCCCCGGACGACCTCTACGGCGTCGTCTACACCTCCGGCACCACCGGCCGCCCCAAGGCCAGCCAGCTGGTGCATCGCTCGACGATGAACGTCGCCCGGTTCTATCAGCGGCTGCTCGGGCTGACCCCCGACGACCGCACGGCGATCCACCTGCCCTTCTACTACGTCTCCGGTCACGTCAGCCAGCTCAACCCGATGATGCTGGCCGGGGGGTCGGCGGTGCCGATGCCGTCGTTCAGCCCGTCGGAGCTGGTGGACGTGCTGATCGAACACGGCGTGAGCGTGTTGGACGTCGTGCCGTCGATCTTCGGCCTGCTGCTGCGAGACGGGCGGTTCCGCTCGCCCGACCTGGCCCACGTTCGGGCCGCGATTTTCGGTGGGGCGCCGATGCCGGCGGCCACCATCGACGAGCTGCGGGAACGCATGCCCCAGATGCGGCTGTTCGACATCTACGGCATGTCCGAGACCGGGGGGATCATCAGCTGCCTGCACGACGTCGAGCTCGGCCGCAAGCCGGGCTCGGTGGGCCGGCCGGTGCCGTGCGCGGAGGTGTTGCTGACCGACGCCGACGGTGTGGCGGTCCCGACCGGCGCGGTGGGCGAGCTGCGGGTGCGCGGGCCGATGGTCACCACCGGGTACCTGCACGACCCGGCGGGCACCGCGGAGGCGCTGGAGAACGGCTGGCTGCGCACCGGAGACCTGGCGCGGGCCGATGAGGACGGTTACCTCTACGTGGTCGGTCGCGCCAAGGAGATGATCAGCAGGGGCGGCGTGAAGCTCTACCCGGCCGAGCTGGAAGCGGTGCTGCGCGAGCACCCGACGGTGGCCGAGGCAGCGGTCTTCGGGGTACCGGACGAGGTCGCCGGCGAGCTCGTTGCGGCATACGTCGTCGCGGCGGCCGGTGCGGTGGTCCGGCCGACCGAGCTGCGGGGATGGGTGCGCGAACGGATGGCCTCGCACGCCGTGCCACGCCACCTGCGCGTCGTCGACGAGCTCCCGCGCAACCCGACCGGCAAGCTCGACAAGCCGGCCCTGCAGGAGCGGCTGCTCGCCGAGTTGGACGAGGGCTGACGGCCGCCGCCTGCCCCCCACTCGTGTGGCAGAACATGCTCCCAGCGGATGTTATGCCGCACGAGTGGCGACCACCCGGCGAAGCGGGTAGCGCAGCGCCCCGTCGCGCTTGCGCAGGGTGTCGAGGTGGGAGCGCGCCGCGCCGTGCTCTGGACCGGGGCGGGCGTAGAACGAGTCGAGCACAAGCGTCACGTCGTGCTCGCCGCGCAGCGGCCGCGCAAACCAGCACAGCTCGTCGGAGGTCAAGGTGTACCCCGCCAGGTGGAACCGCGGCGCGAGCCCGTCGCGATCCAGCGGCTCGGGGAACGGCCGGTTCAGGAGCCCTAGAAGCTCCAGCAGCCTGCGGTAGGGCGAGCCCGTGGGCGCGACGCCACGCACCGGGACGGTCGCGACGAGTACCGCGCCGGCTGGCTGCAGCGGGGCGAGCCGCGCGAGCAGCTCGTCGAGGTTCAGCAACATCACCGCCATCGAAGCCGTGACCGCGGCAAGCCGGGCGCGGATCGGCGGGGCGAGCGCGTCGCCAGCCACCAGCTGTGCCGACGGCCGCCGCCGCCTGGCGAGCGTCAGCTCCTGCGGCGAACGATCGAGTCCGATGTAGCGGTCGACGCCGACGAGGTCTGCGAGCGGGGCGCTGCCACACGCGAGGTCGAGCACGAGTCCTTCGGCCGGCACAGCATCGGCCACCCACTGATACGGGTTGCGCCCCGCTTCGTCGACCGCCGGGCCGAGCAGCTCCTCGGTGATCCCGGCGTTCGCGGCGTGGTAGCGGCCGACAAACGTCCGCCACCCAGGGTCAGCCGGTGAGGACACGCTCGAGCACCCGCGACTTGAGCGCGACGAACTCCGGGTCCGCAAGGGTGTGCCGGCCGCGGTCAGCACCGAACGGGATGACGGTCTCCTCCACGACCTTGGCGGGCCGGGCCGACATCAGGCCGAGGCGGTCGCCGAGCAGCAGCGCCTCGTCGACATCGTGGGTGACCAGCATGGTGGTGGTGGGCTGCTCGGCGAGCAGCTCCCGCAGCCACTCGTGCATACGCAGCCGGGTCTGCGCGTCCAGCGCCCCGAACGGCTCGTCCAGCAGCAGCACCGGCGGGCGGTTGGCCAGCACCTGCGCGATGGCCGCGCGCTGGCGCATTCCGCCCGACAGCGTTCGTGGCAGCGCGTCGCCGAAGCCGTCCAACCCGGTGCGCACCATCAGCTCCGTGACCTCGGCGTCGATGGCACTGCCGCTGAGCCGCCCCGTCTCTCGGGGGCCGAACGCGAGGTTGTCGCGCAGGCTCAGCCACGGGAACAGTCCGCCGGCCTGAGCGACCATGCCGCGCTGCGGAGACGGCCCGGAGACCGGCTTGCCGTCGATCTCCACCGTGCCGGCGTCCGCCTCGGCGAACCCGGCCATGATCCGCAGCAGCGTCGACTTCCCGCAGCCGCTCGGTCCCAACAGCGCATAGGTCTCGCCTGGCACGACGGTCACGTCGATTCCGCCGAGGACGTGCACCGTGCCGAAGGACTTGCGCACCCCGCTGGCGCGCAGGGCGGCCGTACCCACGCCAGGGCTGACGTCTGGGCCGCTCAGGTCTGGCTCCAGCGGATGAACGGCCGGGCGATCATGCGCAGCAGCAGGTCGGCTATCAGTCCGATCACGGCGAACACCAGCATTCCCACCACGATCTGGTCGATCCGCCCGGACTCCCGGGCGGCGTTCATCATCGCGCCGACCCCGGTCGTGGTGCCGGTCAGCTCGCCGACGATCACGCACATCCACGCCAGCGTCAGGCTCAGCCGCAGCCCGGTGACGATCTCGGGCAACGCGCTGGGCAGGTACACCCGCCGCCATAACCGCCGGCCCGGCGTGCCGAGCATCCGGGCGGTCTCGATGTGCCCGCGGGGGACCCGGCCGACGCCGTCCGCGGTCGCGATCAGCACCGGCCACAGCGCTCCGATGAAGATCAATACCCTGGCGGCGGTCTCTCCGATGCCGAACCAGACCAGCGCGATCGGTAGCCACGCGTACAGCGGAACCGCACGCAACGCGTTGACCAGCGGGTCGAGCAGGTCGGAGACCCACCGTGACAGACCGAGCCCGAGGCCGACGATCACGCCGACCACGATCGCCAGCGCGAACGAGACCAGGCAACGCACCACGCTGGCCCCGATGTGCAACCCACCGGAGCCGACGAACGGCACCACGCCGGGCAACGTCACCCGGGAGTCGCCGAAGAAGAACTCCCAGGCAGCGGTAGCCACCCGCTGCGGCGGCGGCAGGATCGAGATCGAGATGGCTCCGCCCGCGCTGACGGCGAACCACACACCGAGCAGCGCGAGCGGTACGACCACACCCAACGCCCGCCGCCGAAGCGTCCGTCGCCTTGGTCGCTTACCAGCGAGCTGGGCAGCAGAATGATCAGCGGTAGCCAGCTCCGTGAGGACCGTGACCGACACCTGCTGTCACGCGTTCCAGTAGTCGCGGGCGTACATCGACTCGTAGTCGGGCTGGGCCTTGATCGCGCCGAGCTTCGCCATGATCTCCCCGGCACCCTGGAACTGCTGTTGACGCTTCTCGTCGAATTTCCACTCCGCTCCGAGGTTCTCCAACACCCGCTCATAGAGCTGCTCGGAGTAGCCGAACTGAGTGACCAGCAGGTCCTTCCACACGGCCCGGTCGTTCTGGCCGCCCGGAGTCAGATACTCGGCGGCCTGCTTCTGCAGGCCGGCCACGGTGCGACACACCTCCGGCTCCTTCAACATCGCCGGTGACGCCCAGATCGCGGTGTTGAAGTCGCCGACGGGAGTATCGGACACTGCCGGCAGCCGCTCCCCTACCCCGGCCACCACACTCTGCGTGCACAGCGGCTCGGTGCCGATGAACGCGTCGACATCGCCACGCTGCAGCGCACCCGGATGGTCGGCGTAGCCCAGCGGCACGCCGGTGACGTCCTGGTTGAGCTTCAACCCGGCCCGCTCCAGCAGTACGTTGAGCGTCAGCACCTGCTGACCGGGCGGCGGCACCGCGATCTTTCGACCCTTCAGGCTGGCGACGTCGGTGACGACCCCTTTACGGCCGACCAGCCCGATGCCCTGCCTCGCGCACATCCCGATGATCTTGGAGTTGAAGCCGCCCTGGTCCTTGGCGAGGATCGTGGAGTAGGTCCCGATCAGACCGAAGTCGAGGTTGCCGGACTCCAGGGCGGTCTGAATCTCGGCCGAGCTCGTGACGATCTTCACGTCGACCGTCCACCCCTGCGGGGCGAAGCGCTGCCAGAACAGCGGCGACGAAGCGTGGTTCTTGGCGTACACGCAGGTCCGGATGGTGCGTGGCGCGCCCGCCGCCGCGGTGGTCGGCTCGCTGGAACCGCAACCGGCGAGGGCGAGCGCGGCGGCTCCGCCGGCAAGGCCGAGAAATCCGCGACGGGAGACAGGCGAGAACGTTGGGAGGGCAGCCACGAGTGGCACTCCGATCTGGACGCGACGGGACGACGTGGTCCGGACGGCGCCGCCGTCCTCGCCCGAAACGTAACCAGGGGGTTCACCGAGGCAGCTTGATCAACCAATTTGTCCGTTGTGACAAACTTCACGCGGAGATTACCGAACCGTTGGCCGTTGGGCACCGAATAGTATTCGGCCTTCTTAGGCGTACTCGGCTGGTTCGCTGAGATGCTCGTTGGACGTCCCGTCGTCCTTCGCCCAGCGCAGGCTGCGCCACACCGCGCGGCGGTACTCGGGATGAAGCTGCTCCGGCGGCGGCTGATCATCCTCGGCGGATGGGCGCGCGGCGCGCAGCTCCTGCGCCAGCACCTCGGCGTTGAGTGCGGGCACGGCCAGGATCGGTGACTCCAACCGGCGGCCGAGGGCCCATTCGAGGGTCTTGCGCGCCCCCTCGTGATACGCGGCGAACGCGGCGCAGGACTCCCGCACCTCGGGGTCGGTGAAGGACTCCCAGCCGGCGATCTGGATGAGCTCGTCGGTCACCTCGGCGAGCTGCGCCTCGATCAGGGCACGCGGCCGGGCGATCGCGCCCATACCGGGATCCGCCGTATGGCCGCCAGGATCCCGTCGGGTGAACCGCAGCGGCTCAGGCATCCGACAACGGTAACGCAGCCCATCACGGCCGGCCCCGTCAAGATCGCATCGAGCGGTACGTCACGGTTGTGTACACGACGCTGGTGTTCCGCTCGCCGCGAGCCTGGGACGCTCGACGGCTGCGTTGACACCGCGGGCGGCAGCGTCACCCGCCGGCGAAGAACCGCACCGGGCCGTCGACGGCCACGCTCACCGTGTCGCCGACCCGGACGTTGCCCGAGCCGGGGACCCGGGAGCGCACGAGCTGGCCGTCGCGCTCCAGTACGACCGTCGTGTCGTGGCCGTGGAAGATGACCTCGCTGACCAGCGCGGGAACCCCGCCGTTGCCGGGTGCGGACAGTCGCAGCTGCTCCGGCCGCAGCAGCACCCGCCCCTCGCCGGCCGCCGGCGGCGTGCCCAGCTCCAGCTCGCCCAGCACGGTTGCGGCCCACCGGCCGGCGGCGGTGGCCGCGAGCACCACGGCCTCGCCGAGGAAGGTGC
>JACDBJ010000600.1 GCA_013695005.1 Pseudonocardiales bacterium | reverse complement strand
GTCCCCCGGTGCCGCACTTGGGGGTCGGCGACCGTCGCCGCGGCCTGCGCCAGCAGCGGGATGTGCTCGCGCACGAGCTCGTCGTTCAGCACGTCGTGGTGGGTGGTCATCGCGCCGATGACGATCTCGTCGCCGTCCTCCCGGATCCCGCGCAGCTCCGGGATCCCGCCGAGGTCGACCAGCACCGGCGGCGTGGTCAACCGCCGCTTCATCACGTGCAGCAGGCTCTGCCCGCCGGCGAGAACCCGGGCGTCGTCGCCGCCGCGCGCCAAGGCGTCGACGGCCTTGCGCACGGTCTCCGGCCGCACGTAGTCGAACGCCGCCGGGATCACCGGGCCACCTCCCACGACGGCAGCTGCGCGGTGGCCGGAGCCGCCTCGGCGACCTCGCCTGCCTCCTGCGCCACGGCGGCCGAGGCGGTGTGCAGCGCCCGCCACACCCGCTCGGGCGTGCAGGGCATCTCGACCTCGTGCACGCCGAGATGGCGCAGCGCGTCGACGATCCCGTTGACGATCGCCGGGGTGGAGCCGACCGCGCCGATCTCGCCGGCACCCTTGGCGCCGATCGGGTTCGTCGTGGCGGGGGTGATCGTGCGGTCGGTGACGAAGTTCGGCAGGTCGCCCGCCGCCGGCATCGTGTAGTCGCCCAGCGTGCCGCTGACCAGCGTGCCCGACCCGTCATGGACCGCCTGCTCGTAGAGCGCCTGCCCGATGCCCTGCGCCAGCCCACCGTGGACCTGACCCTCGACGACGAGCGGGTTGACCACGACGCCGACGTCGTCGACGGCCACGTAACTGCGGACCGAGGTCTGGCCGGTCTCGGTGTCGACCTCGACGGCCGCGAGGTGCGTGCCGTGCGGGAAGGAGAAGTTGACCGGGTCGAACGTGGCGTCGCTGTCCAGCGACGGCTCCACGCCGGGAGGGAGGTTGTGCGCCGCGAACGTCGCGAACGCCACCTCCTGGATCGCCATCCCCCGGTGCGTGCCCTGCACCCAGAAGCGGCCCTCACGGAACTCGAGGTCCGACTCCGCGACCTCCAGCAGGTACGAGGCGAACCGGCGGGCCTTGAGCACCACCTTCTGCGCGGCGTACATCACAGCCGACCCGCCGATCACCAGCGACCGCGAGCCGTAGGTGTCCATGCCCTTCGGCGCGACCTGGGTGTCGCCGTGCAGTATCGAGATGTCGGAGAACGGCACGCCGAGCACGTCGGCCACCAGCTGGCTGAACGTCGTGACGATGCCCTGCCCGTGCGGGGACGTGCCGGTGACGACCTCGACCTTGCCGGTCGCCAGCATCCGGATGCTGGCGTGCTCCCAGCCGCCAGCGCCGTAGGCCAGCGCGCCGAGCATTCGCGACGGCGCGAAGCCGCACATGTCGGCGTAGGTGGAGATCCCGATGCCCAGCTGCACCGCATCGCTCATCCGGCGCCGCTCGTCCTGCTCACGGCGCAGCCCGGCGTAGTCGAACAGCTCCATCGCCCGGTCGGTGGCCGCCTCGTAGTTGCCGGAGTCGTAGCTCAGCCCGGCGACGGTGCCGAAAGGGAACTCGTCGTGGGAGATCCAGTTCTGCTCGCGCAGCTCCAAAGGATCACGCCCGAGCTGCTCGGCGAGCTCGTCCATCATCCGCTCGATGGCGAAGCTGGCCTCCGGCCGGCCGGCGCCGCGGTAGTAGTCCACGGGCGTCTTGGTCGTCAGCACGGTGCTGCAGCTGAACTGGTACGCGGGGAACCGGTAGATCGAGTTGTACATCAGCGCGCCCAGCAGCGGCACTCCCGGCGCCATCAGCCCGAGGTAGGCGCCCATGTCGGCCAGTACCTCGACCTTGAGCGCGGCGACCGTGCCGTCACGCTTCGCGGCGAGGGTGACGTCCTGGATCTGGTCACGGCCGTGGTGGGCGGCCTGCATCGACTCCGAGCGGGTCTCGGTCCACTTCACCGGCCGGCCGAGCCGCACGGCGACCAGCACGCTCAGCACCTCCTCGGGCACCAACCCGATCTTGCCGCCGAAGCCGCCGCCCACGTCGGGTGCGATCACCCGGAGCCGGTGCTCACCGATGCCGCACACCAGGGCGGCCATCGTCTTGACCAGGTGCGGCACCTGGGTGGACGCCCAGATGGTGATCTGCTCGCCGGTCGGGTCGACCACCACCGAGCGCGGCTCCAGGAACGCAGGGATGAGGCGCTGCTGGCGGAAACGGCGCCGCAGCACCACGGAGCCGGGGTCCATCTCGGCGGCGCGGATCATCGCGTCGGCGCTCTCCCCGGTGCCGGCCCTGCCGGAGTCGAAGCCCCACTCCGCGCTTCGGTTGGTCGCCAGGTTCGGGTGCACAAGCGTGGCGCCCTCGGCCAATGCCTCCGGCATGTCCAGCACCGGCGGCAGGAGCTCGTAGTCCACGACGACGGCGGCGGCGGCGTCCCGGGCGGTCGCGGCGTCCTCGGCCACGACGATCGCAACCCCCTCACCGGCGAAATGCACCGTCTCCAGGGCGAGCGGCGGCCGCTGTGGGGCCTTCATCTCCGGTGTGATCGGCCACGCACATGGCAGCCCGATGCGCTCGGCGCCCAGGTCGGCGGCGGTGAACACGCCGAACACGCCGGGGAGCTGCGTCGCGGCGGTGCGGTCGATCTGGGTCATCTTCGCGTGCGCGTGTGGGGAGCGGACCACCGCCATATGCAGCAGCCCAGGCAGCGTGATGTTGTCCGTCCAGCGGGTGCGACCGGCAATCAGGCGGGCGTCCTCCTTGCGCCGGCGGGCCTTGCCGATCTCCGGCTCGGTGACGGTGCTCGGCTGCGGGTCGTCGGCGCCGGCGCCGGTGTCGGTGCCCTCGGGTGCGGGTTGGCGCGCGGCCTGCAGCACCGCGCTGACGATGTTCTGGTAGCCGGTGCAGCGGCACAGGTTGCCCTCGACGCCGTCGCGCACCGCCCGCTCGTCGGGGTCCGGGTTCTCGGCGAGCAGGTCGATCGCCTGCATGATCATTCCGGGGGTACAGAAGCCGCACTGCAGGGCGTGGCACTCAGCGAAGGCCTTGCGCACCGGGTGCTGCTTGGCGCCCCGGGCGAGCCCCTCGATGGTGGTCACCTCGGCGCCGTCGGCCTGCACGGCGAGCACCGCGCAGGCCTTCACGCTCTGCCCGTCGAGGTGCACCGTGCAGGAGCCGCAGTTGCCGGTGTCGCAGCCGATGACCGTCCCGGCCTTGCCGAGGCGCTCCCGCAGGTACTGGACCAGCAGCAGCCGCGGCTCGACCTCGTGTGCGTGCTGCACGCCGTCCACGGTGATCCGAACACCAGCCATGACGCTCACCTCTCACCGCCCACAGGCGGGCCAGCGGGTAATCACACCGTGCGGCCGTCGCACCGTGCAAGGGCGCCCCGCGAGCCTCACCCGTGTGCGGGACCACGCTGACGCGGTGGGCGCATTACCTTCATCCAGGTGGGGATCGCGTTGGGGGCCGGGCTGGCGGCCGGTTTCGTCGCGCTGACGGGGTGGCAGCTCGCGCGCGCGGAGTTCGCCGTCGCGCTGATCGCCGCCGGAATGGCCGCGATGGCGATCGGGATGGCGTTCCCGGCCGGCCACCTCGTGCACGGCCCGTGGTGGGCCGCGGCGTTCGCGGTGATCGCGATCTGGGCGTGGCGATCGGCGTCGGCGGCTGCGCCCTCGGCACAGCTCCAGCATCTGGTCGGCGGCGTGGCGATGGTCTACATGTGCGCGGCATGGCCCGGTTCGGCGGGCTTGGCGACGCCGGCGGCAAGTGCCCGCTCTGAGCACCGACACGCACCACCTTGCCGGTGGCTCAGCGGTGAGCGGGGCGGCCGCCGAGGTGGGCGGAGCACAGCTCGGACTGGCGTTGCCGCTGGTCGGCTGGCTGCTGGCCTGCTACTTCCTGCTGCACGCGATCGGCGCCCTCACCCGGCGTCGACGCTCCGGTGCTGTCGCGGCCGGCCGCTCGGCGTTTGTGCGGGACGCCGCGATGGGTCTCGGCATGACCGCCATGCTCCTCGCGATGCTCTAGCCCGGCGCTCCGTGGAGTGGCCGCTCGGTCCAACGCCAGCGAACACCTCGACTATTTGGGCGTGTCCCTTGGCTCACTGGGACACGCGCTGGTCGGCCGCCGCGCACGCCGCGCGCGCAGAATGTGGTCCTCGCATGCCCCGGGCAGCGTGTGAGGACCACAATTCGCGCGCAGCAAGTCTGGGTGTTCGACCTAGTGATCTACGGGACACGCCTAGTGCGGCGCTCCGTGGAGCAGGGCCTGGAGGGCTTCGTCGAGGTGCGCGCGGCGGTCCGCAGCGCTGGAAGGCAGGACGGCAGGGGCGGCGTGCGCGAGCTGGATGTGGCCGAGGTACGCGCTGAACGCGAGCACCCCGCGGCGGCGGGCCACCTCCGGCGGGAAGCCGATCTCGGCGAACAGCGCGCTGACGTAGCCGACCCGGCGCTCGGTCACCCGCTGCAGTACTGGGGCGACCTGCGGGTGGTCGGCGGTGGCGAGCAGCGCCACCTCGGTGCGGTCCCGGCTCGCGGCCTCGACGACGTGGGTGAACAGCCGGCGCAGGCGGGTGGTCGGGTCGGGCTCGGTCTGCGCGGCCTCGATCACCTCGTCGGTGCTCGCGGCCTCCCAGCGGCGCAGCGCGGCGTCCACCAGCGCCTCGCGGTTGGCGAAGTGCCAGTAGAAGCTGCCCTTGGTGGCGCCGAGACGGGCCGCGATCGGCTCGACGGCCACGGCAGCGAGGCCGCCGTCGGCGATGGAAGCGAGCGCCGCCTGCGCCCAGTCGTCGGCGGAGAGCCGTCGGGTTTGCGTCACACCCATACGCTACCGTATGGTGTGGCCATACGACACCGTATGGAGGCTGGCATGCGCAACGTCCACGAGCGCACCATCGACGCTCCGGCCGACGAGATCGGCAGGCTGCTGGACCTGCTCGGCAGCGACACCGACGTGCTCTGGCCGACCCCGGCGTGGCCGCCGCTGGTCCTCGACCGCCCGCTCGGCGTCGGCGCGACGGGCGGGCACGGGCCGATTCGCTACACCGTGGTGGCCCACGAGCCGGGGCGGTCGGTGCGCTTCCAGTTCGCGACCGTCGTGGGCGTCGACGGCTACCACGAGCTGAGCGTCGAGCCGCTCGGGCCCGACCACTGCGTGCTGCGCGATGTGCTCGCTGGGCGAGCCCGCGGCCGAACCCGGCTCGTATGGCCGCTGGCGTTGCGGTGGCTGCACGATGCGCTACTCGAGGACCTGCTCGACCGGGCCCAACAGCCGGCCGCGACCGCCCGGTGGTCGCCCTGGGTTCGGCTGATCCGACGCGCCCGCTTCCCGCGGCCGCGCGAGGTGCCGCTGCCCGCCGCCGCCAATCTTGTGAGGACAGCCCTGCCGACCGTCGACTTCACCGATGCGTGGCAGATCCGCAACGGGCCCGGCATGCCCACCGACCCCGCGGTCTGGGCGCACGCGATCTTCCGCGACCCGCCGGGCTGGGTGCTCGCACTGCTCGGGCTGCGCCAGCTGCTCGTCGGCCTGGTCGGCATCGAGCGCGGCAACGCAGCAACCTTCGACGTCGTGGCCCGAACCGATACCGAGGCACTGCTCGGAGCGGACGCCGGCCACCTCGACTTCCGGGCGTCCGTGCTGGTGGAGCCGTCGGCGGTGACCGTGTCCACGGTCGTCATGACCCACAACCGGCGCGGCCGGACCTACCTGCGGCTGATCCGGCTGGGGCACCCGGCGGTGGTGCGCGCCATGCTGCGCCGAGCCAGCCGCCGGCTGGCCGAGCAACCGGTCGCGAGCCGCTACTCGACCGGGACGACGTTGGGCTGACCCAGCTTCGGCGTCGACGGGTCGAACGCCGGCGGGTTGTCCTTGTCGAAGCGGCCGGGGCCCAGCGCCCCGCAGGACGCTCCCACCTCCGGGTAGGTGAAGCGATTGCGGCGCAGCGCCTGGATGAACTCGTCGATCTTCACGTCGTCCGACTGGTCCACCTTGAGCTGATGACCCCAGGACTGCAGCGATATCGGCCGGTCCAGCCCTGGGTAAGGCGACAGCATCGTGTACGGCTGGTTGCGCACCCTGGCTTCCAGCGCCTGCCGCGCCGCGCCGGAGATCCGCTCCGGGTCGTAAGCGATCCACACCGCGCCGTGCTCGAGCGAGTGGACCATGTTCTCGGTGCGAACCGGCCGCGGGTAGACCACACCGTTGCAGCCGGCCCACGCCGCGTCGTGCGCACCACCGAAAGGCGGGCTCTGGTCGTAGGCCACCCGCTGGGCGGCACTGACGTGCTGCCGACCGGCGTACACCTTGATCACGATCCCGTCGATCTCGGTGGAGGGGTCCCTGTTGGCGGCGGACGGGGTGAGGTCGCGCGGCGCCGCGATCGGCTTGCCCTCGATGCTCGACGTGCAGCCGCCCAGCAGCAGCACCAGCGCCACTGCGACGAACACGATCCGCCGTCCACCCACGCCTGGAGCATCTCAGCCGTTCGGCCCAAGCACATTTCCGAGTCTGGCCCCTATCGGCTGCCCGGCCGTGGCACGCTGCCCGAATGGGGGAACCGGACGGTTTCGTGCTGCCCGGCTACGGCCGTCGTTCCCTGTCGGACGTGATGCCGTCGCTGATGGCCGCGCTCGGGGTGCAGGGCATGGTGAACCCGCTGAACATCGAGCCGGCCCAGCGCGTGTGCCTGCTGCTGGTCGACGGACTCGGCTCGCGGCAGCTCGCCGCCCACCCTGGCGACGCACCGTTCCTGTGCTCCATGAACGCCGGCCACGGGCCGCTGACCGTGGGATTCCCCTCCAGCACCGCCACCAGCCTCACCTCGCTCGGCACCGGCCTGCCGCCCGGCTCGCACGGCATGGTGGGGATCAGCTTCCAGCTGGCCTCTGGTGAGCTGATCGATGCCCTGAAGTGGACCGAGCACACCGGCGGCCAGCTCGTCGACCTTCGCGAGCGGCTCCCGCCGGAGCTCGTGCAACCCACCGCGACGGTGTTCGAGCGGGCCGCCGCGGCCGGGGTGGACGTTCGGCAGGTCGTGCCGCGCGAGTTCGAGGACTCCGGCCTCACCCGGGCGGCGCTGCGTGGCGCGCGGTTCCACGGGGTGTACGCGCTGGGCGACATGGCCGCCGAGGTGATCGACGCGATGAGCGCGCCGGGGCCGGTGTTCTGCTACGCCTACCACGCCCACCTCGACGGGCTCGGTCACGCGTACGGGCCTGGCTCATGGCCGTGGCGGCTGCAGCTGTCGATGATCGACCACCTCGTCACGCGAATCGCGGAGCACCTGCAACCCGGTGACCTGCTGGCCGTGACCGGTGATCACGGCATGGTCTACGTCCCGCCGAGCCGGCGGGTGGACGCCGACACCGACGATGCGCTGCGCGCCGGCGTGCGGCAGTTGGGCGGCGACGCCCGCTCACGGCACGTCTACGCCGCGCCTGGGGCCGCCGACGACGTGGCCGACGCCTGGCGGGAACGCCTCGGCGACCGCGCGTCGGTGCTGACCAGGGACGAGGCGATCTCGCAGGGCTGGTTCGGGCCGGCCGTCACCGAGGCGGTCCGACCCCGCATCGGCGACGTCGTGGCCGCCCTCCGGGCCGACAACGCGGTGATCCGCAGCCACGCCGAGCCGAACCTCTCGCGGATGCCGGGGCAGCACGGTTCGCTGACTCCGGACGAGCAGTTGGTGCCGCTGCTGACGCTGCGGAACTGACCCGCGCGATGGTCTAGAGTCCCCGCTCAATACTGGGGGGAGATCTTCATGGGTCTGGTGGCAAACATCCTGGTCTGCCTAGTCGCGCTGATCCACATCTATTTCCTCGTGTTGGAGATGTTTCTCTGGCGAACGGCCGTCGGGCGTCGAATCTTCGGCACCGATCAGGCCTTCGCCGACCAGGCCGCGGCGCTCGCCGCGAACCAGGGTCTGTACAACGGGTTCCTGGCCGCGGGGCTGGTGTGGAGCCTCATCGCCGCCGACCCGGTGGGCTTCCAGGCCAAGGTCTTCTTCCTGATCTGCGTGATCATCGCCGGCATTTACGGCGGGATCACGGTGACCCGACGCATCCTGCTGTTCCAGGCGCTGCCCGCGGCCGTCGCATTGGCGCTGGTGCTGCTTGCCCGGTAGCCCGTGACCGAGCCCCAGTGACCGAGCCGCTGCTGCACATCTGCAGCACCGCCGACTGGCGGGCCGCACTGGCGGCCGGCGAGCTGCACCCGCCCTCGCTGGACGACGTGGGTTTCGTGCACCTGTCCTCGCCCGAGCACGTGCACCGGCCGGCGAATCGGCTGTTTCCCGGGCGCACCGACATTGTGCTGCTCTGCATCGACCCCGAGCTGACCGCGGTGGACCTCTACTGGGAACCCGGCGACCCGCCCGACCCCGACGTGCCGGTCTTCCCGCACGCCTACGGCGCCATCGCAACCCGCGCAGTCACTGCGGTGCTGCCCTACCTGCCAGGGCGGGACGGCTCGTTCGCCCCGCTGACCG
>JACDBJ010000580.1 GCA_013695005.1 Pseudonocardiales bacterium | reverse complement strand
CTGCGGGCGCTCGCGGCGCCGGTCCGCATCGCGATCGTGCTGCATCTGCGCGAGTCCCCACAGTGCGTGCACGAGCTCGTCGAGGCGCTCGGCGTGACCCAGCCGCTGGTCAGCCAGCACCTGCGGGTGCTCAAGTCGGCGGGTGTGGTGCGCGGCGACCGGCACGGCCGGGAGGTCGTCTACCGGCTCGTGGACGATCACTTGGCGCACATCGTCGTAGACGCGGTGGCGCACGCCGAGGAGGACGAGTGACGGCTTCGCAGAGCCGTGCGCCGCGGGCTACCAGGCAGCGGGCGGCGGTGTCGGCGGTGCTGGACCGGCTCGACAACTTCCGCTCCGCCCAGGAGATCCACACCGAGCTCCGGCGCGCCGGGGAGGACGTCGGCCTTGCCACCGTCTACCGGACGCTGCAGGCGCTGACCGAAGCCGGCGAGGTCGACGTGCTGCGCAGCGACAGCGGCGAGGCGGCGTACCGCCGATGCTCGGCGCACCACCACCACCACCTGGTCTGCCGGCAGTGCGGCCGCACCGTGGAGGTGGAGGGCCCTGCGGTGGAGAGCTGGGCGCTGCGGGTGGCCGACGAGCACGGGTTCTCCGACATCAGCCACACCGTGGAGATCTTCGGCCTGTGCGCGGAGTGCACCCGCTAGTACTCGTAGGGGTCCGGCGGCGGCGCGACGACGTGGGCCGTGTGCACGGTCATCGCCGGGACGTGGTCCGTCGCGGCGGTGGCGCTGCCGGTCCGCACGGTGCCGCGCACCTCCAGCCAGGTGTCCGCCGGAACGTCGAGCGGCCCGTCGAGGCGCAGCCGCACGGCTCGGGCGTCGGCGGCGCAGCAGACGATCGCCAGCCGCACGAGCTGCACCGATGCGCCCCGCCGCACGACGAACCCGGTCAAGGTCACCTCCCGCCCGTCGAGCTGCCCGGCTCGGTCCCAGTTGGCGCGGGCCACCACGTCGGACAGTTCCAGCCGCGGCGCCGGCTCGTCGGGCAGCGGTGCGAACTCCGGGGCCCGTTGCGCCACCACGTTCGCGTCGACTGAGCGCACGACTGCATCCGCGCCGAGTGCAGGCGGCGCCACGAGGAAGATCGCGAGCACCGGCAGCATCAGCAGCCACGGCGAATGGCCGGCGTGTCCGGCGTGGCCGGTGACATCGGCGGGTGCACTCCGCAGGTCGCGCAGCACCCCGACGCCGGCCAGCGCCACGATCACCACACCCGCGCCGAGCACCCACCAGCCGTGCGCCGGCCGCACGTAGCGCAGGTAGTCGCCGTTGAGGGTGATCTTGATCAGCGCGCCGCCGAGCAGCAAGAGGAGCACGTGCTGGGTCTCGCGCCTCACCGTGCACCGCCGAGCACCAGCAGCCCCGCCGCGGTGCCGCACAGCACGGCGACCACGAACGTCGCCGGCGCGAACCTGGCGGCGAAAGCGCGCCCGAACGTGCCTGCCTGAAGGGCGATCAGCTTGACGTCGACGGCCGGCCCTACCACGAGGAAGACCAACCGGGGCAGCAGCGGCAGGGTCGTCAACGACGCTGCGACGAACGCGTCAGCCTCGCTGCACAGCGCCAGCACCACCGCGAGCAGCGCCATCACCAGGACGGCGACGACGAGCTGACCGGCCAGCGCGTCGGTCCAGCTGGCCGGCAGCAGCACGCCCAGCACCGCGACGAACAGCGCCCCGAGCACGAGGAACCCGCCGGCCTCGACGAGGTCGTGACGGGCGGTCTCGGCGAACACAGCCCAACGCTGCCGATCCGCGTTGTCCACCCGGCGGCGGGCGCGCTCGGCGATCCACTCCGCTCGCCCCAGCCGGGTCCACAGCCAGCCCATCCCGACCGCGGTGGCCAGCGAACCGAAGAACCTCGCACCCACCATTCCGGGCTCGCCGGGGAAGGCCACCGCCGTCGACACCAGCACGACAGGGTTGATCGCCGGAGCGGCCAGCAGGAACGTTAGCGCCGCCGCCGGAGCGACACCCTGGCCGATCAGCCTGCGGGCGACCGGGACGGCGGCGCACTCGCACCCCGGCAGCACGACGCCGGCAAGCCCGGCGACCGGCACCGCCGCCGCGGAACTCCGCGGCAGCACCCGCCGCAACACCCGCGGCGAGACGAACGCCGTGATCAACGCGGACAGCAGGACGCCGAGCACCAGGAACGGCAACGCCTGCACGCACACCGCCACGAACACGGTGGACGCGGTCCGGGCCGCCGGGGCATCCAACGCCGAAGTGATCAGCCCCTGCAGCAGCACGGCGGCCACCAGCACCGCGCAGAACACCTGCAGCGAGGTGATCCGGATACGGCTGACCACGGCCGTCATACGCGGAATGTTGTCAGCTCACGCCGGCCCGCCGAGGGGAAACCGAGAGATCCGAGCAGCGTGCGGTCAGTCGGCCGGGTACATCGACAGGCACACCATGTCGGCGGCGAAGCCGGCCTGCTCCCAGAACCGTCGGGTGTCCGCCGCGTCGATGCACACCAGCGTGCGGACGGTGCCAGCCCCGCGCCGCCGAAGCCAGGTCACCGCAGCGTCGGCCAACCTGCTGCTGGTGCCCCGACGCCGCGCGTCCGGCGTGACGTAGAGCGCGGAGATTTCCCCGACGAGGCCCGGCAGCAGCCCGGCGCCGGCGCTGACCTCGCAGCACACGAACCCGACCAGTGCCCCTTCGTCAACGGCGACCAGGCAGCAGCCGTCGCCGTGCTCGGCGGAGGCCGCGAGCATCCGTTCGATGTTGTGCCGGCCACGCTCGGTCAGCGGGCCGCCGTCCACGGCGTCCCGGCACATGCGGTCCCACAACGCCGCGACCTGGGCAGCCTCATCCTCGACGATCCGTCTGACCTCGACCATGCTCCTCAGGGTAAGGGCGCTGCCGGCAGCGGATGGCGCAACGACGGTTCGCCGGCGGCCCACCGCTCCAGCAGCAACGAACCGAGGCGACCGGCCAGTAGCGTGCTGGCCCGGATCCCGAAGACGACGTCCGCGGCCAGCTCTGGCTCGTCGGCCAGCAGCGGGGTGAGCACCCCTCGGCGGATGAGCTGCTCGTGCACGGCGTCGGTCTCGACGTGCTCGGAGTAGAACGCCGCGACGGCGTCGTCGCAGCCCATCCGGCGCATCGCCTTGACCAGCCGGTCCGACCCTGGCGAGGACGTCAGCTCGACGGTCGCGAACTGGCCGACCAACGCACCCCGCAGCCGCCGGTGCAGGCCACACAACGACATGAAGTTGACCTCCGCTAGCGTCTCCGCCGGCGCCGCGTCCACGTAGTGCCCGTAGCCGTCGGACAGCCCGAGGCCGCGCATCATGTCGGCGAACAGCCGCGAGTGCATCCGATCCGGGTCACCGGCGCCGTACTCGTCGTGCTCGATCGTGACCAGCGTTGCCTTGGCCACGCCGTCAAGGCGCGGGATCACGAACGCCTGGGGATCGGCCTCCTTGAGGTGGTACAGCGAGCGGTGCGCGACGTACTCCCGCAGCTGCCACAGCTCACCGTCCCGGCGCAGATGATGGGAGACACCCCACGCGTCCGCCGGCTCGACGAGCAAGGCGTCGAGCGCCACGGCGACGTCGTCGGATGGCGTGACGTCGGCCTGCAACGCCAGCAGGAAGGCCCGTTCCAGCTCGGCGCGCACCGCGAGCAGCAGCGGATCCCACTCCCGGTCGGGGTCCACGCCCTCGAAGCCGCGGTAGTGGAGCTCGTAGAGGCAGTAGAGCGTGAGCTGGACGTCCTCGCCGTAACCGTCGAGGTCATCATCCACCGGCGGCAACGTGAGCGACCCGTCGCGCAGTGCGGCCAGCACGAACTCCGAAACCGGTCCGCGGGGCGCCGGCAGGACAGGAGCGCGGCGCCGGGCGATGGTCGAGGTCACTGGTCGGACTCCGTGGGGTCGGACACGGCGGGGTCGGACACGGCGGGGTCGGACTCGGCGGGGTCGGACTCGGCCCGGCGAGCCCGCGGACGGTGGCTCGTGTCGCAGAACGGGCGCCTGCGGCTGCGTCCGCAGACACACAGCGCGGTCACGGCCCGGTCCGAACGCACCCGGCTGCCGTCAGGCAGCTCTACGTCGATCGGCCCGTGGATCAGCAGCGGACCGTCGTCGGTGATCAGGACGCGGCGATCTCGGTCAGTCACTGCGTCGGGCCTCGATCACGAGAATCTGCTCGTCGCGCTGGTTCGGGCGCAGCAGGCCGCGCTCCCGGAGCATCTGCTCGCGTGACCGCAGCACCGGGCCGAACGGGATGTGGCTGCGGGCCATCACCGTCGCGGTCAGCCCGGCGGCGGCGAGCCGCTCCAGCGTGGCCTCCTCGCCGGAGAGCTCGGACTGCACGATCAGCAGCAGGCCGTCGTCGGTGAGGACGGAAGGCGCACCGTCGCATATGCGGTCGAGCAGGAAACGGCCGTCAGGACCGGCATCCCATGACCGGCCCTTGCGGTGCCGCGGCAGCATCCCGCCGCTGGACGGCACATACGGCGGGTTGCTCAGTACGAGGTCGAACCGCCGCCCCGTCACTGGTGCGAACAGGTCACCGTGCTCGACCGTGACAGGCGCGCGGTGAAGCCGGCTGTTGAGCCAGGTGGCGATCGCCGAACGCAGGGACAGGTCGACGGCGGTGACACCGGACGCTCCGGCGCGGGCGGCCGCGATGGCCACCGCACCCGTCCCGGTTCCGACGTCGAGGACGGTGCGCCCCGGGGCGTATCCACCGCGGTGCATCACCTCGATCAGCAGCGACGTGTCGTCCTGGGGCCGGTACACACCGGGCGGTCGCCACAACATTGTCACGGTGGCTAAGTACCCAGCGCCGCGCCCGTTCAACCTCTGGGGCCTGAGGGCGCGTCACTGCCGGACGAACAGGAACAGCCCGTACTGCCACACCGCGTCGATCCACTGCCTGTCCAGCGTGAAGCCCAGCGTCGAGACGTCTGCGACGAACTCCGGGCGGTGGAACTTCGCGGAGAACCCGACGTTGATCGAGTCGCCGCGCCGCAGGTCGAGCTTCATCCCCAGCTCGCGCAGCAAGACCGTGTGGTCCTCGGTGGCGTAGAGGTGCCCTTCGACGGTGGCGCTCGCGGCGTCGTAGTGCGCGCGGGGGTAGTAGCAATGCAGCTCGAAGTCGCCGCCGAACCGCTGGTTCAGGTGGGTGAGGTGGTTGAGCCGGAACCGGGCGAACGCCGAGGCGTCCAGCGGGTCGTTGTAGCAGGCATCAAGAAACGCCCCCGGCTTGTCCAGGTCGACCGAGATCAGGAACCGGTCGCCGGGCTTGAGCGTCGCGGCGATCTCGGCGAGCAGGGCGGCCCGCTCGTCGGGTGTGGTGTTGCCGAGGTTGCTGCCCAGGAACACCACGGCGAGCTGGTCGGTGCGCTCCCGCAGCCGCGCAAGAGCCGCCTCGTAGCGGCCCCACATCCCGTGAACCCGCAGGTCGGCGAACTCGGCGGTGAGCGCGTCGCCGCTGGTCACGAGCATCTCGCGGGTGACGTCGACCGGCACGTACGTCGTCGGGCGCAGGGTGGTGCAGGCGGCGAGCAGCAGCCGGGTCTTCTTGGCGCTGCCACTGCCCAGCTCCACGACCTGCTCGCAGTCGAGTCGCTCGGCGATCTCCGCGGCGTGGCGCTGCAGCAGTCCGTGCTCCACCCGGGTCGGGTAGTAGGTGGGCAGCTCCGTGATCTCCTCGAACAGCTCGGAGCCCAGCGCGTCGTAACCGAACCAGGGCGGTATGCGGGGAGGTGTCTCCTGCAGGCACGCCAGCACGGTGTCACGGTCCTGCCAGAAGCCTTCGTCGTCGTCGACAGACTCGATCTCGACCCGGCGCTGCGTCACGCGTGATGACAGCACGCTCAGGGCAGGAGGTCCACCCGGAGCTGCGACGCGCTGGACACCACCAGCATCAACAGCGTGCCCATGGCCTGGTCCTGCAGCCCGATGGAGGGGAACGCATAGCGCAGCGTGATGTCCCAGCCCTTGTCCGAGCGCACCGCACCGAGCGTGCCGAACAGGCCCTGCCCGGCCCACTCGGCGAGCTGCAGCGGCAGGTCGGAGTCGGCGTCGAGATCCCAGGCCACCACACAGGTGATCGTCAGGATCGGGAGCCCCTCGGAGAGCTGGATGCCCTGCACGGCGCACGGCACGTCACCGTGCCGGAAGGTCAGCGCGCCGTCGTCGTCCACCCGCACGTCGTGGTACTTCTCCAGCGCGAGGCGCGCGGTCTCCAGGCCCACGTCGATCACGATGCCGCACCGCCTGGGACGTCGCCAGAAAGGTCAACGGCGCCGCCGAAGCGGCGGTTGCGCCCGGCGTAGATCTCGCAGGCCCGCCAGATGTCGCGGCGGTCGAACTCGGGGAACAGCGTGTCCAAGAAGACCATCTCCGCGTATGCCGACTGCCAGAGCAGGAAGTTCGAGGTGCGTTGCTCGCCGGAGGAACGCACGAACAGGTCGACGTCGGGCATGTCCGGCTCGTCGAGGTAGCGGGCGATCATCTTCTCGTCGACCTTGCCAGGGTTGACCTTCCCGGCGGCCACCAGCGCGGCGATCTGCCGGACCGCGTCGGCGATCTCGGCGCGGCCGCCGTAGTTGACGCACATAGTCAACGTCAGCACGGTGTTGTCGCGCGTCTTCTCCTCCGCCACTTCCAGCTCGCGGATGACGCTGCGCCACAGCCGGGGCCGCCGCCCGGCCCACCGGACGCGCACGCCCATGGTGTGCATCTCGTCCACCCTGCGCCGGATCACGTCCCGGTTGAAGCCCATCAGGAAGCGGACCTCGTCGGGGCTGCGCTTCCAGTTCTCGGTGGAGAACGCGTACGCCGACAGCCAGCGCACGCCCAGCTCGATGCAGCCGCGCGCGACGTCCATCAGCGCCGCCTCGCCGCGACGGTGCCCTTCGGTGCGGGGCAGCCCGCGGGCGTTGGCCCAGCGGCCGTTGC
>JACDBJ010000568.1 GCA_013695005.1 Pseudonocardiales bacterium | reverse complement strand
GCTGACCTCAGGGGACGGATCACCGAGCTGCTGCTCTCGTATCGTGACCGGCTGGACGACCCGGCAATGCGCCCTGCCGACGCTCGACCGGTGCGGTTGCTTGCCGTCGGCTACCCGCTGCCGCACGACCCGGTGTAGCTCTTGGGCGCGCTCAGCGACCGGCGGTTTCGCCGGTTGCTGATCGGCAATTCGTTGTCGAGCTTCGGTGACAGCGCGTTGTACCTGTCGTTGGGCATCTGGGCGAAGGACCTGACTGGCAGCAACGCCGCTGCGGGCGGGATCTTTCTCGCCCAAGGGCTGGCGGCCCTGTCTGCTCCTTTTGCTGGGATCCTAGCCGACCGGGTTCAACGCCGGCCGTTGCTGATCGTCACCAACGCAGCGATGGCCCTCGTCGTGCTCGCGCTCCTGGCCGTCCAGTCAGCCGGCCAGCTGTGGATCCTGTATGCGGTCGCAGTGGCCTACGGCGCCGGGTTTGGCCTTCTCGCCGCGGCCGGGGCCGGCCTGGTCAAGGACCTGCTCGGAGACGAAGATCTGGCCGGTGCCAACACGGCCTCGATCACGCTCCGCCAGGGGCTGCGCATCGGCTCTCCCCTGGTTGGTGCTGCGCTCTACGCCAAGCTGGGGGGCGGCGCAGTCGCGATTCTCGACTCGGTCACGTTCCTCGGCGCCATCACCGCGTTGCTGACTGTCCGTGTCCCAGCGACCCCTGCCCAGCCGGAGCGCCAAGTCCCCCCGCGAGCGCAGCTGCTCGCCGGCGCGGCCCACCTGCGGCGCACCCCTCTGCTGCGCCAGATCGTCGCGGTGTCGGTCGCAGCGATGCTGGTGCTCGGCTTCTATGAGTCACTGACCTTTGCCGTCATCGAAGCCCTGCACCGCCCGCCGTCATATTTCGGTGTGCTGATGAGCGTCCAGGCGGCCGGGTCGATCGCCGGCGGGCTCGTCACCACACGTCTGATCCGGCGGCTCGGCGAGGCGCGCACCCTCGGCGTCGCCCTGCTCGCGTGGGCGGTCGCAAGTCTCGTCTACGCGATTCCCATGATTGGTGTCGCAAGTATCGCTCTCGCGGTGTTCGGCGTCGCCGTACCCCTCTACGCGGTGGCCGTCGCCACCGCGACCCAGCGCTACACGCCGTCGTGGCTGCAGGGCCGGGTGCACGCGACCGCGGACATGGCCTCGAAATTGGCGCAAACGTTGTCGATCGCGATGGGTGCGATTCTGGTGGACCGGGTCGGTTACCGGCCGCTCCTGTTCGTGATCGCGGCGGTGGTCACCTTGGCCGCGTTGCCGATCCTCGTACGCCCTGCCGTCCCGGTGAGACTGTCGTACAGGGATTCACCGTTCACGTCAGTGGTTCCGTCTCAACGGGAACGATGACGTCGGAGGGTCTCCCGCGTCGAGGCGCCGGAACGCCCCGGCTCGGCCGCCCGTGTCATCCGCTCCCTGGCCGGACAACGCTTGCTGGAGCGTCCGCGCTCCCGGAGAGGCCAACAGATCGACGGCTACGCGTGCGACGCGCCTCGGATCGGGTCGCGCCGGAGCGATCGGTGCGTGCAATGATCCGCCGATGCGGACAACCGGCGGTCGGGAACACTCCGGGTGCGGTTCGGTAGCCGTCGAGTTCTCGGACGCCAGGCATGTTGAACGGAGTGCTCGCAGGCGGACGTACCGAACAGGCGGACCGTCTACCGCAGCCGGTCGAGGATCGGTTGCGGGTCGATGCCGTAGCGAAGGCAGAGCGAGCGGGCATAGGCCAGCCACCTGCCGGACTGCTCCGCCATCGCGCCGAGGATCTCAGCGCCCTCGGGATCGCCACCGGCGGCGAGCGTGAGTCCGAGGCGCATGCGAGCGTTGAGATCGCCAGCCACATGAGAGCACAGGTCCCTTGCCGCCTCGACGGCGCCGGAGTGGTCGCCCGAGGCGAGTCGCTCCAGCGAGAGGTTGGAGTTCCGGTAGGCCCGTGAGAGCCCGGCCAGCCGGCGGAGCTCGGCGAGGGGCTCGCGATGGTCGTCGACCCGGACGTTCACCAGGGCGGTGGTCCAGGCCGGCGCGCCTCGCTCTCCGGTTCGCACGACCAGCCCAGCGGACTGCATGCCCCTGAAGTCCCCACCCAGTGCCTGCGCCGCGTCCAGGGCGGCCAGGAGTCGGTCGGTGAGGTCGCCCGCTCCCGCCTCGAACGCCGCCACCATGGCCTCGGGCACGCCCGGGCTGGTCATCATGTTGGCCTGGGCCACGCAGTCAGCGCCGGGCTGGTGCTCGGCGTTGGGCACGCAGTCGGACCCGGTGAAGGCCGCTGGCGTCGTGGAGAGGTCGATCACACCGATCTGCCGAACGCCGGGCGTGACATCCCCGGCGACGAGGCTGGCGACCACCTGGGTCGGTGCGGAGCCCGCCGTCATCATCTGGAGGCCGAGGTGTCCGAAGGCTCTCTCGCCGATCGCCTGGGTGGCGACGGCTCCGATGCCGGCCTCGACCCAGAGCACCCCCGCGCCCGCTGAGTACCACGCGCTCTGGACGGCGGCGCCCACGTCACCCGTGGCTCGGTCGCGACCGAGGATCGAGTACGTCATCACCCGGATGCTCTCAGACCTCAACGTCAGTCGCCTCACCTCCGCAAAGAGCGCCGGGCGTCCTTGGGCAGCCCGGTCGGGATGCGTCAGCGATTGGCGTAACCGTGGATGGTCCGCGGTGCCCGCTCGGGCAGACGGTGCTGGCCGCCGAGCAGCGCGAACGACGGAGCACACCGCAGGAGTCCCCGTCACTACGGTCGTCCTGTGGGCAACGACCGG
Source organism: Pseudonocardiales bacterium (assembly GCA_013695005.1). Lineage (GTDB taxonomy): Bacteria > Actinomycetota > Actinomycetes > Mycobacteriales > Pseudonocardiaceae > Pseudonocardia. Next base: position 565 of record JACDBJ010000568.1, on the reverse strand, counting down.
AGACCACGGCTGATCGTCGTCAGTGGACTGCCCGGAACAGGGAAGTCGACCGTGGCCGAGCACGTCGGGCAGTGGTTGCAGGCGACGGTGGTCGTCAAGGACGTCGTCGAGGCCGCCCTGTGGCGCCGGGGCGTCGGCCGGGAGCAGGGTTCGTTCTGGGCGTCCCACGAGCTGCTGACCACGCTGGCCGCTGCGGAGCTTCAGCGACGCCGAGACGTCGTGCTCGACACCGTCGCCACGACCGAGGACGTGCGGGCCGACTGGCGCCGTCTCGCCGTGGAGCGCGGCGCTCGGTTCGTCGTCGTAGTCTGCGTCTGCAGCGACGAGGTCGAGCACCGGCGGCGGATCGACGGCCGAACACGCGGCATCGCCGGGTGGCCGGAGCTCTCGTGGGAGCACGTGGAGGGAGTGAAGGGGAGGTTCGAGCCCTGGACCGACGAGCACGTGGTCATCGACGCCCTCGACCCGGTGGCGGCGAACGTCGAGCGGGTCCTACGTCATGTCCGCTGAGCGCTGCCGAAGCTGCGTCACCATCGGTGCGTTGGAGGACGGACGGAGTGCTCTC
>JACDBJ010000563.1 GCA_013695005.1 Pseudonocardiales bacterium | reverse complement strand
GGAACGCATCGAGCACCAGGTGCGGATCCCGCTCCTGGCCGGCCAACGCGCGCAGCGCGCCGACGACCAGCAGGTACAGCCGCAGCGCAGGCTCGCCCTCCTCGGCGGCGAGCCGGTCGGTGGTCTCCAGCACAGCGCAGCCGACGGTGTAGCGGGGGTAGTCGCCGACCAGGCGCTGGCCGAACGCGTCGAGCGTCTGCGCCTGGGTGACGATGTCCAGGTTGCGCCCGGCGTAGCACTGCACGTCGACGTGGTTGAACGGCTCGAGCCTGGCGCCCCAGCGGGACTTGGTACGGCGTACCCCCTTCGCGACCGCGCGCACCTTGCCGTGCCTGCGGGTCAGCAGCGTGGCGATCCGGTCGGCCTCGCCCAGCTTCTGCACCCGCAGCACCACGCCGATGTCGCGGTACAGGGTCACCGGGTCATCGTCGCACTCTCGGAGCGCGCGGCGGGGCTTCGCCGTGCCCCTATGATCAGAACCTGCGGCTCAGGGGGTGACGGTGACAGATCAGCCAGGTGGCCAGGACGGCACGTCGAACCCGCCCGACGCCGATCCACAGCCCGGCTACCCGCAGCTGCCCCAGCCCCCGCCGGCTTACGCCCTGCCGCCCGCCCAGCCCGGCTATCCACCACCGGCACCACCCGGATACGCAGCGCCGGGATATCCGCCGCCCGGGTACGCACCGCCCGGGTACGCACCGCCCTATGCGGCGTACCCGCCCGCCGCCTCCACGAACACCATGGCGATCCTCGCTCTGATCTTCGGGATCATCATTCCGCCGCTGGGCATCGTCTTCGGCATCATCGCCCGCAGCCAGGTCAAGCAGTCCGGCGAGAGCGGCGAAGGCCTTGCCACCGCAGGCCTGGTGGTGGGCCTCGTGCTCACCGCGTTGTACGTCCTGTTCATCATCTGGATCGCGGTGGTGCTGGGGACCGTTGCGCGCGACCTGCCCCGGATCTCCGACATCCCCCGGTTCACCGACTTCCCGACGCCGTTCCCGACCCCGCGCTGACCGACCCCGGCGTCAGAAGCCGAGCTTGCGCAGCTGGCGCGGGTCGCGCTGCCAGTCCTTGGCCACGGTGACGTGCAGGTCGAGGTAGATCTTCGTGCCGAGCAGCGCCTCGATCTGCCGGCGAGCGTTGGTGCCGACCTCCCGCAGCCGCGAGCCGCGGTGGCCGATCACGATGCCCTTCTGACTGTCCCGCTCGACATAGATCGTGGCGTGCACGTCGAGCATGTCGTCCCGCCCTTCGTGCTGCAGCATCTCCTGCACCACGACCGCGATCGAGTGCGGCAGCTCGTCGCGCACGCCCTCCAGCGCAGCCTCCCGCACGAACTCGGCGACGAGCGTCTCCTCCGGCTCATCGGTGAGCTCGCCCTCGGGGTACAGCGGCGGCCCCTCGGGCAGTCGCGCCACGAGCAGGTCCGCCAGCAGGTCGACCTGGAAGCCGTCGACCGCGGACACCGGCACGACCTCGGCGAAGTCCATCAGCTCCGCGAGGGCCCCCAGTCGTCCGGCGACGACCTCCGGCAGCACAAGGTCGGTCTTGGTCACCACCCCGAACACCGGCGTGTGCTTGGCCACCGACCGCAGCTCGTTGACGATGAACTCGTCGCCTCGGCCGACCTCGACATCGGCCGGCACGCAGAAGCCGATCACGTCGACCTCCGCCCAGGTGGCGCGGACGATGTCGTTGAGCCGGCTGCCCAGCAGCGTCTTCGGTTTGTGCAGGCCCGGCGTGTCGACCACGATCAGCTGCGCGTCGGGGCGGTGCAGGATGCCGCGGATCGCGTGCCGGGTGGTCTGCGGGCGGCTGGACGTGATCGCCACCTTGCCGCCGACCAGCGCGTTGGTCAGCGTCGACTTGCCCACGTTCGGGCGCCCGACGAAACAGGCGAAGCCGGAGCGGTAGCCCTGCGGCGCGGTGGCGAAGGAGCTCACGGCAGCACCGGTGCGAGCCGTTCGCCGGTCAGCCGGTAGGCGATCTCACGGCCGATCGGCAGCGCCGCGGTCGCGCCGGGCGAGGGGGCGTTGAGCACGTGCACGATCCGGTCGTCGCCGGCGAACAGGAAGTCGTCCACCAGCGAGCCGTCGCGGCGCACCGCCTGCGCGCGCACTCCGGCGCCGGCCGGCTCGAGGT
>JACDBJ010000553.1 GCA_013695005.1 Pseudonocardiales bacterium | reverse complement strand
GTCGATGAGCTCGTCGGCCAGCGACCGCGCGGTGGGCCAGCGCCGCGCCGGGTCGGGCTCCAACGCCCGCCGGATGGCCTGCCCTGCCCGCCCGGGCAAGGCCGGCGCCGGCTCGGTGGTCAAGGTGTGCCCGGACAGCAGCCGGAATCCGATCGCGCCGAGGCCGTAGACGTCGGTCCGCTCGTCGACGATGGCGCCCTGACGGGCCTGCTCCGGGGCCATGTACCCGGGCGAGCCGGCCATGACCGTCAGGCCGGAGCCCTGGGCCAACGCCTTGGCGATGCCCAGGTCGGCCAGCAGCAGCCGCCGGCGGCCGGCGTTGTCGGTCTTGAACAGCACGTTGGACGGTTTGAGGTCGCGGTGCACGACCCCCATCTCGTGCAGTACACATACCGACTCGCAGACCTGGATCAGCACGTCGAGCGCCTCGTTCAGCGGCAGCTCGGCGTCGTCGAGGCGGTCGGCGAGGCGGTCGGCGAGGCTGCCGCCGTCGGCGTAGCTCGTGACGAAGTACGGCCGCCCGTCGGGCAGCTCACCGATGTCGAGCACGCGCAGCACCCGGTCGGAGTCCGCCTGGCGCAGCAGCTTGGCCTCGGTGAGGAAGCGGGCCCGCACGTCGGTGTGCACCGACCAGTTGTCGGCCAGCACCTTGACGGCGACGGGGACGTCGAGCAGGTCGTCGTGCGCGAGCCAGACCGAGGCGAAGGCGCCCGACCCGAGCAGGCGCTTCACGCTGTAGCGACCGATCAGCTCGATCCAGCTCACCCCCAGAGCGGTCACCCGCAGGCGCCGCCGGGCCGCGGGAATCGAGAGCGCATCCTAAAGGAGCAGCTCAGCGCGGCTCAGCGAGGCCTCACCAAGACCCCTCCGCTGGACGAGCGGCACTCTCGTCCAGCCCTATCGCACCAAAGTGCCGTTCGTTCAACGGGCGGGGGGCTCGTCGAAGACGCAGTCGCCGCAGAGCCCACCCTCGGGCGTGCGGTAGTACAGGCAGCAGGAGCGCCGCCGGAACCGTCCCGCCGGTCCGGTGGACGAGGTCCCCGCCAGCGGGCCGTAGCCCAGCAGCGCGTCGGCCAGGGCGCGCGCGGTGTGCACAGCCGCGGGGCGCTGCTCGCCGACCAGCCGCAGCGCCGCCGCCAGCGAGGACGCCGCATTGCCCCAGAGCAGCGACTCCGCCACCCCGACCTGGGCGCGTACCGCGTCGACCAGCGGGCGGAGGTGCCGCTCGATCACAAGCTCCGCCAGCCGGTCGACCAGCTGGCTCGGCGCCACCGAAGGCCACGGCGACTCGCCTGTCGCGGTCCACAGCGGCCACGGCCCCGAGGGGACCGGCCGCCAGTACAGCGCCTGCGGCTCCAACGGCGCGACCACGCCGTGCAGCGCGGCGATGGCCACCGGCGGCGCCACGACGCGCGCCGAGAGGGACTGGAAGGTCAGCGACGCGGCCACCCGGTCCTCGTCGGTGTGCAGGAACTCACCCACCTCGACGATCCGTCGGCGCAGTGGCTCAGGGTCGGTATAGAGCGCCGCCAGAGGTCGCCAGATGCCACCAGCGCGCGCGGCCGGATCGGTCTCCACGGCGAAGAACGGACCCAGCGAAGCAAGATCGTCAAGCGCGGCGACGGTCTCCGGCGGACCCACTCGACCAGCATGCCGCACGCGCCGCGCGCCACCTCAGGTTGCGCGCGGCGCGCTGAAACCCGATTCTCCCGAAAGGGGCTGTCAACAGGTACGATGCTCAGTTGGCAGCGCCAGCGGTCACCCCCGCCACCCGCCGTCCTCCAAGATTTGATGATCCCGATTCACCGCCTCTCGGGTTACGCTTGCTTGCTCGCACTGGCCGTTGTCGTCCTGCTGCGAACTCCCCCCTCGCTCTGCACCAAGACGACAGGAGGAGCTGTTGGCCGCAACCAGCCACCAGCGCCCGTCAGCGGGCCTGTACCAGCCCGAGTTCGAGCACGACGCCTGTGGCGTTGCGCTCGTCGCCGACCTGGCCGGTCGCCGCGACCACGGCATCGTGGACAAGGCACTCACGGCGCTGTGCCGCCTCGAGCATCGGGGCGCACGCGGTGCCGAGGCCAACACCGGCGACGGGGCGGGGATCCTGTTCCAGGTCCCGGACGAGTTCTACCGGGCGGTCGTCGACTTCGAGCTGACCGAGCCCGGCTGCTACGCCGTCGGCAACGCGTTCCTGCCCGGCGACGACGGGAACGAGGCCGCCGGTGACGCAACACGGGCGATGGAGACGATCGAGGAGATCGCCGCCGACGAGGGCATGCGCGTTCTGGGCTGGCGAGAGCTCCCGGTCAACCCCGACGGCGCCGACATCGGCTCCATGTCGCGGGCGGCCATGCCCGTCATGCGCCAGCTGTTCGTCGCCGGCCCGGACGGCTGCTCCGGCCTCGGCCTCGAGCGTGCGGCGTTCTGCCTGCGCAAGCGCGCCGAGCACGAGGCCGACGTCTACTTCTCGAGCCTGTCCGGCCGCACGATCGTCTACAAGGGAATGCTCGTCGGGCTGCAGCTCGAGGCGTTCTACCCCGACCTGTCCGACCCCCGCGTCACCAGCTCGCTGGCGATGGTGCACTCGCGCTTCTCCACCAACACGTTCCCGTCGTGGCCGCTGGCCCACCCGTACCGCTACATCGCGCACAACGGCGAGATCAACACGCTGCGCGGCAACCGCAACTGGATGGCCGCCCGCGAGGCGCTGCTGGCCAGCGAGCTCATCCCCGGCGACCTCGAGCGGCTCTCGCCGATCGTCACCCCGGACGCCAGCGACTCGGCCACCTTCGACGAGGTACTGGAGCTGCTGCACCTCGGCGGGCGGTCGCTGCCGCACGCGGTGCTGATGATGATCCCCGAGGCGTGGGAGAACCACGACGAGATGGATCCGGCACGCCGCGCCTTCTACGAGTTCCACGCCATGCTGATGGAGCCCTGGGACGGCCCGGCGCTGATCACCTTCACCGACGGCACGGTGATCGGCGGGGTGCTGGACCGCAACGGCCTGCGCCCGGCGCGGTACTGGGTCACCGAGGACGGACTGGTCGTGCTGGCCAGCGAGGTCGGCGTGCTGGACGTCGACCCGGCGTCGGTGGTGCGCAAGGGTCGGCTGGAGCCCGGCCGGATGTTCCTGGTCGACACCGCCGCGGGGCGCATCGTCGACGACGAGGAGATCAAGGGCGAGCTGGCCGCCGAGCATCCCTACGCCGACTGGCTGCATACCGGCCGGCTACGGCTGGAGGAGCTGCCCGAACGCGAGCGCGAGGTCCCCTCGCACGACTCGCTGGTGCGCCGCCAGCAGGCCTTCGGCTACACCGAGGAGGAGCTGGCGGTTCTGCTGCGGCCGATGGCCACCACCGGCGCCGAGCCGATCGGCTCGATGGGCAACGACGCGCCCCTTGCACCTTTCTCGAACAAGCCCAGGCAGTTGTTCGACTACTTCACCCAGCTGTTCGCGCAGGTCACCAACCCTCCGCTGGACGCGATCCGCGAGGAGCTCGTGACCTCCATGCGGGCGCTGCTCGGCTCCGAGCAGAACCTGCTCGACGCTGGCGCGCCGTCCTGCCGGCGGATGGTGCTGCCGTTCCCGGTGCTGGACAACGACGAGCTGGCCAAGATCGTGCACGCCAACGACGACGGCGACCTGCCGGGCTTTCGGGCGATGACCGTGCGCGGCGTCTACGAGGTGGCGGGCGGCGGCGAGGCCCTGGTCCGGCGGCTGGACGAGATCCGCGCCGAGGTGTCCGACGCCATCGCCGACGGCGTCCGGGTGGTCGTGCTGTCCAACCGCGACATCGACGAGAAGCACGCGCCGATCCCGTCGCTGCTGCTCACCGGCGCCGTGCACCACCACCTTGTCCGGGAGAAGACGCGTACCAACGTCGGCATGATCGTCGAGGCCGGCGACGCCCGCGAGGTGCACCATGTCGCGCTGCTCCTCGGCTACGGCGCCGCGGCGGTCAACCCCTACCTGGCGATGGCGACCGTCGAGGAGCTCGCCGAGCACGGTGTGATCCCCAACGTGGACGCCAAGCAGGCCACCCTCAACCTGCTCAAGGCGCTCACCAAGGGCGTGCGCAAGACCATGTCGAAGATGGGCGTATCGACCGTCGCGTCCTACACCGGCGCGCAGATCTTCGAAGCCGTCGGGCTCGGCCCTGACGTGATCAAGACATGCTTCACAGGGACCACGTCCCGGCTGGGCGGCGTCGGCTTCGACGTGCTCGCCGAGGAGGTCGCCCGCAGCCACCGCACCGCCTTCCCGAGCGACGGCGTGCACGCCAACCACCGGTCGCTGGTCGTCGGCGGCGAGTACCAGTGGCGGCGCGAGGGCGAGCTGCACCTGTTCAACCCCCAAACGGTCTTCAAGCTGCAGCACGCGACCCGGTCGGGCCGCTACGAGATCTTCCAGCAGTACACCAAGGCGGTGAACGAGCAGAACGAGCGGCTGATGACGCTGCGCGGGCTGTTCGCACTGCGCGAGGGCGTCCGCGAGCCGGTTCCGCTCGACGAGGTGGAGCCGGTCGAGGAGATCGTCAAGCGCTTCGCCACCGGCGCGATCTCCTACGGCTCGATCTCCAAGGAGATGCACGAGACGCTGGCCATCGCGATGAACCGGCTCGGTGGCCGCTCGAACACCGGTGAGGGCGGCGAGGACGCCGACCGCTACACCCCCGACGCGAACGGCGACTCCCGGCGCAGTGCGGTCAAGCAGGTCGCGTCCGGGCGCTTCGGCGTCACGAGCGAATACCTGGTCAACGCCGACGACCTCCAGATCAAGATCGCGCAGGGCGCCAAGCCCGGCGAGGGTGGTCAACTGCCCGGCGCGAAGGTCTACCCGTGGATCGCCAAGACCCGCTACTCCACTCCCGGCGTCGGGCTGATCTCCCCGCCGCCGCACCACGACATCTACTCCATCGAGGACATCAAGCAGCTCATCCACGACCTGAAGAACGCCAACCCAGCCGCCCGGGTGCACGTGAAGCTGGTGTCGGAGGTCGGGGTGGGCACGGTCGCGGCCGGCGTGTGCAAGGCGCACTCCGACGTCGTGCTGATCTCCGGCCACGACGGCGGCACCGGCGCGTCACCGCTGTCCTCGATCAAGCACGCGGGCGCGCCGTGGGAGCTCGGGCTGGCCGAGACGCAGCAGACGCTGCTGAGCAACGGGCTGCGCGACCGCATCGTCGTGCAGACCGACGGGCAGCTCAAGACCGGCCGCGACGTCATCATCGCCGCGCTGCTCGGCGCGGAGGAGTTCGGCTTCGCCACCGCTCCGCTGGTGGTGTCTGGCTGCATCATGATGCGGGTCTGCCACCTCGACACCTGCCCGGTGGGCGTGGCCACCCAGAACCCCGAGCTGCGCAAACGCTTCGACGGCCGGCCCGAGTACGTGGTGAACTTCTTCCGCTTCATCGCCCAGGAGGTCCGCGAGCATCTGGCCGCGCTGGGGTTCCGCACGATGGCCGAGGCGATCGGGCAGGCCGAGCTGCTGGACACCAACGCCGCCGTGGCGCACTGGAAGACCCGGGGGCTCGACCTGACTCCGATCTTCCACGTGCCCGAGCTGCCGCCCGAAACGCCCCGGCACTGGGTCCGCGACCAGGACCACGGGCTGGACAAGGCGCTGGACAACACGTTGATCCAGCTTGCCGAAGGCGCGCTGGACGCCGGCGAGCCCGTCACGCTCGAGCTGCCGGTGCGCAACGTCAACCGCACCGTCGGCACGATGCTGGGCTACGAGCTGACCAAGAGGTGGGGCGGCGAAGGCCTGCCCGACAACACCATCGACGTGACGCTCACCGGCTCCGCGGGCCAGTCGTTCGGGGCGTTCGTGCCGCGCGGGATCACCCTGCGCCTGGTCGGCGACTCCAACGACTACTTCGGCAAGGGCCTGTCCGGCGGGCGGCTGACGCTGCGGCCCGACCCGGCCGCCTCGTTCGCCGCCGAGCACAACATCATCGCCGGCAACGTGATCCTCTACGGCGCCACCAGCGGTGAGGTGTTCATCCGCGGGATGGTCGGCGAGCGCTTTTGCGTCCGCAACTCCGGCGCGCTGGCCGTCGTCGAGGGCGTCGGCGACCACGGCTGCGAGTACATGACCGGCGGGCGCGTGGTCGTGCTCGGCAAGATCGGTCGCAACTTCGCCGCGGGCATGTCCGGCGGCGTCGCCTACGTGCTCGACCTGCCGGCGCACCGGGTGAACCCCGAGATGGTCGACTTGGACCCGCTCACCGACACCGACCGTGCGGAGCTGCGCGAGGCCGTCGAGCGGCACTACGCCGAGACCGACTCGACGGTCGCGCACGACCTGCTGACCGACTGGGACGACGCGGTCGAGCGGTTCGGCAAGATCATGCCGAAGGACTTCAAGCGGGTGCTCGCCGCGCGTGAGCAGGCCGAACGCGACGGCCGCGACGCCGACGAGGCCGTGATGGAGGCTGCGCATGGCTGACCCGAAGGGTTTTCTGACCACCCCGCGGGAGCTGCCGAAACGTCGCCCGGTCGACCTGCGCCTGATGGACTGGCGCGAGGTCTACGAGGACTTCGACCGCGGCGCGCTGGAGCACCAGGCCGGCCGCTGCATGAACTGCGGCATCCCGTTCTGCCACCAGGGCTGCCCGCTGGGCAACCTCATCCCGGAGTGGAACGACCTGGTGTGGCGCCACGACTGGCGCGAGGCGATCGAGCGGCTGCACGCGACGAACAACTTCCCGGAGTTCACCGGCACGCTGTGCCCTGCTCCGTGCGAGCCGGCGTGCGTGCTGTCGATCAACGCCGACCCGGTGACCATCAAGAACGTCGAGATCGAGATCATCGACCGGGCCTGGGCGGAGGGCTGGGTGACGCCCCAGCCGCCGGTCACCAGGACCGGGCACAGCGTCGGTGTCGTCGGCTCCGGTCCGGCCGGGTTGGCCGCCGCCCAGCAGCTCACCCGCGCGGGGCACGACGTCGTGGTCTACGAGCGCGCCGACCGCATCGGCGGGCTGCTGCGCTACGGCATCCCCGAGTTCAAGATGGAGAAGAAGCGGCTCGACCGCCGGCTGGAGCAGATGCAGGCCGAGGGCACCCTGTTCCGCGCCGGGCAGAACGTCGGCGAGGACCTTGCGGTTTCGGAGCTTCGGGAGCGCCACGACGCTGTCGTGCTGGCCGGGGGCGCGACCGCCGCGCGGGACCTGCCGGCACCGGGCCGCGAGCTCGACGGCATCCACCAGGCGATGGAGTACCTGCCCTGGAGTAACAGGGTGCAGCAAGGTGACATCGACGCCCCGCCGATCACCGCGCACGGCAAGGACGTGGTGATCATCGGCGGCGGGGACACCGGCGCGGACTGCCTCGGTACCGCGCACCGCCAAGGCGCTGTGTCGGTCACCCAGCTGGAGATCATGCCGACGCCGCCAGACCACCGTCCGGAGACCCAGCCGTGGCCGACCTACCCGATGATCTACCGGGTGTCCTCGGCGCACGAGGAGGGCGGCCAACGGCTGTTCTCGGTGAACACCAGGCAGTTCCTGGGCGACGAGCAGGGCCGGGTGCGGGCGCTGCAGCTGGTCGAGGTGCAGATGCAGGAGGGGACCTTCGTCCCCGTCGAGGGCACGGAATGCGAGCTGCCGTGCCAGCTCGTCCTGCTGGCCATGGGCTTCGTCGGGCCCGACAAGAGCAAGCTGCTCAGCGATCTCGGCGTCGAGCTCGACCAGCGCAGCAACGTCGCCCGCGACGCCGACTTCATGTCCTCGGCCGAGGGCGTCTTCGTGGCTGGCGACATGGGCCGCGGGCAGTCGCTGATCGTCTGGGCGATCGCGGAGGGCCGCTCGGCGGCGGCCGGCGTCGACCGGTGGCTCACCGGCCGCGACGTCCTACCGGTCGCCATCGCACCCACGGACCGGCCGCTTGCCTGACATCCAGGGTGTGCCGCCCAAGATCGCTTTCGTCCTCGGCGGTGGGGGCATGGTGGGCGCGCACGAGGTGGGGATGCTGCGCGCGCTCGCCGAGGCGGGGATCGAGCCGGACGTCGTGCTCGGCACGTCGATCGGGGCGATCAACGGCGCGCTGGCCGCAGCCCGGCCGGGCGACACCGCCGCGCTGACCGAGCTGTGGCGCTCAGGCGCCCTGCTGGCCGCCTTCGACGACTCGCTGGCCCGCCGGGTCGGCACCTTCGTCCGCTCCGGCACCCACCTGCAGGCCAACGACGGGCTGGCCACCCTGCTGTCGCGGCTGCTGCCGGTGCACGACTTCGGCAAGCTGCATGTGCCGTTCCAGTGCGTGGCGGCCAGCATCGAGCGCGCGGCGGCGCACTGGTTCACCGAGGGACCGATCGTGCCCGCGGTGCTGGCGTCCTGCGCGGTACCGGGCCTGCTGCCGCCGGTTCGGATCGGCTCGGAGCACTACCTCGACGGCGGCCTCGTACACAGCATCCCGGTCGGACGGGCGGTGGAGCTGGGCGCGGAGACGGTGTACGTGCTGCACGTCGGGCGGATCGAGCGCCCGCTGAGCCCGCCGAAGCGGCCGTGGCAGGTCGGGCTGGTGGCCTTCGAGATCGCGCGGCGGCACCGGTTCTTCGAGGAGATGAGCCGGCTGCCGGACGGCGTCGCGGTGCACGTCTTGCCGGCCGGTGCGACCGGGCCGGTGGCACGTGGTGATCTCTCGCCATTGCGCTACCGCGACGCGTCGCGTATCGATGCACACATCGAGCGGGCCTACCAGGCATCCGTCGCCTACCTGGAGGCCGCTGCTTAGCGTGCCGAGGAGGCCGGATGCCGCCCCGCATCGTCCGACGACTGCTCTTCGCGCCGCTGCTGATCTTGATCTCCATCGCCTTCCTCGTGCTGTCGCCGCTGCTGTTGCTGCTGGCCGCGGTCGTACCGACGCGGGCCAGCCGGCGGCGGGTGGTGCGGCTGCTGTACTTCGGCGTGGCGTGGCTGGTGGCCGAGTCGGCGACGCTGTTCGCCAGCCTGGGGCTGTGGATCGCGAGCGGGTTCGGTGGGCGCTTGTCCTCCGAGGCGAACCAGGAGCGGCACTACGAGCTGGTCGGCTGGTTTCTCGGGAAGCTGATGACGGTCGCCACCCGGGTGTTCCGGCTGACCGTGGAGATCGAGGAGCCGCCGCTCACGCCGGAGGAGGCCGCCGCCCGGCTGACCCGGCCGGTGATCGTGCTGAGCCGCCACGCCGGGCCGGGCGACTCGTTCCTGCTGGTGGACCAGCTGCTCAACCGGTACGGGCGGCGGCCGCGGATCGTGATGAAGGGCGCCTTGCAGTTCGACCCGAGCCTCGACGTCATGATCAACCGCTTGCCGCACGCGTTCGTCTGGCCAGGGCGCGGCGCCGGCAGCGGCGTCACCGACGAGATCCGCAGGCTCGCCTCCAGCTTGGGGCCCACCGGCGCGTTGGTGATCTTTCCCGAGGGCGGCAACTTCACGCCCGGCCGCCGGATACGCGCGATCAAACGGCTGGAAGCCAACCAGCAGTTCACCGCGGCCGAGCGGGCCCGCGAGATGGACAACCTGCTCGCCCCGCGCACCGGCGGGGCGATCGCCGCGATCGAGTCCGCGCCCACCGCCGACGTGATCTTCGTGGCGCACACCGGGCTGGACGACCTGGTGACCGTTCGCGACATCTGGCGCAGCCTGCCGATGGAGCAGACGCTGCGATCCAAGTGGTGGCGGGTGCTGGCCGCCGACGTACCGCAGGGCCGCGACAAGCAGGTCGACTGGCTCTACGACTGGTGGGAACGCATCGACAAGTGGATCGCCGAGAACCGGCCGGCCCGCACGCCGGCTGCCTGAACCGGAGCTCAGCCGACCCGAGCGAGGGCGTCGAACTCCGCTGGTCGTGTGAGCTGAAGACGGTCACGTCCGGGTGGCTGGCCGCCAGCTCGCGCAGCCGCGCCTGGTTGGCCAGCAAGGTGTCCCAGTCGATGGCGACGTTGCGCTCGAACGCCCGCATGAACCCCGGCACCTGGCCGGGCGGGACGCTCGCCTCGCCCTGGTGGAAGTAGGTGTCCCCCGCGTCGAGCAGCCACCGGTCGCCGGCCAGCACCGCGATGGCGCAGTGGCCGCGGGTGTGCCCGAGCAGCGGGATCGCCAGGATCTCCTCGGGCAGCCCCGGCAGCTCACGCACCGCGTCGAACCCGAGCCACCGTTCGCCCTCCCCCGGCTCGTAGAGCGACCAGTTGGGGCCGTGCGCCCACTGCACGGGCCGGTAGCGCCACCGCTCGTTGCCGCTGCGCGGGGC
>JACDBJ010000526.1 GCA_013695005.1 Pseudonocardiales bacterium | reverse complement strand
GCTCGGCGTCGACGTCGCCGTGGTGGCGCAGCCCGTCCCAGTCCTCGCCGACCATGGTCAGCACCCTACGTGCGGCTACCGTGCACGGGTGCACGTGTGCTTCGTCTGCAGCGGCAACATCTGCCGCTCCCCGATCGCCGAGAAGGTCTTCGCCGCCGCGCTCGACGAGGCGGGGTTGGCGGACCAGGTGCGGGTCACCAGCGCGGGGCTCGGCGACTGGCACGTCGGTGGCCCCGCGGATGATCGGGCCGCCGCGCTGCTGCGCAAGTACGGCTATTCCGACGCGCACGTCGCCCAGCAGGTCGGCCGCGACTGCCTCGACGCCGACCTGGTCGTCGCGCTGGACGGCGGCCACCTCCGGGAGCTCGCCAACGCCGTCGACGACGCATCGCGGGTCCGGCTGCTGCGGTCGTTCGACCCGGTGGCGCCGGACGGCGCGGAGGTGCCCGATCCGTACTGGGGAGGCCCGCGCGGGTTCGAGGACGTGCTGGCCATGATCGAGGCGGCGGTACCCGACATGCTCGACTGGGTGCGGCAGCGGCTGCCGGAATGACCACCCCGCAACTGGGGTTGTGTCGAGCATGACCCAGACGACGACCAGCAACACCGCGCGGCGGGGCAGCGTGCGCGTCCAACCGTCCCCCAAGCGAGTCCGGATCTACCTCGGCGGCAAGCTCGTCGCCGACAGCACGGCGGCCCTGCTGGTGTGGGAGGCGCCGTACTACCCCACCTACTACCTGCCGGTTGCCGACGTACGCGCCGAGCTCGAACCGACCGATACCACGACCCGCTCGTCCAGCCGCGGTGAGGCGGTGCACTACACGGTCCGGGTCGGCGAAGCGGAGGCTGTGGACGGCGCCCTGCGCTACCCCGATTCGCCGCTCGACGAGCTCCGCGACACCGTGCGGTTCGACTGGAACGCGATGGACGCGTGGTTCGAGGAGGACGAGGAGATCTTCGTCCACCCGCGCGACCCGCACACCCGCGTGGACGTGCTGCCCAGCTCGCGGCACGTGCGGGTGCTGGTGAACGGCGAGGTGGTGGCCGACTCGCACCGGCCGTGGCTGCTGTTCGAGACCGGCCTGCCGACCCGGTACTACCTGCCCAAGGTCGACGTCCGGATGGACCTGCTCGAACCCACCGACACCGTCACGCACTGCCCGTACAAGGGCGATGCGCAGTACTGGGCGGTGCGCGCCGGCGGCGAGACAGTCCCGGATATCGCGTGGTCCTACCGGCATCCGGTCCCGGAGAGCATCCGGGTCGCTGGCGCGGTGAGCTTCTACAACGAGCGGGTCGACATCGAGGTCGACGGCCTCCCGCTCGACCGGCCGCAGACCAAGTTCTCCTGACGGCGGCGTGCCGGTCTCGCGGGTGGCGCTGGACGACGGCCGCAACGGCGTCGTCAAGACCGGCCCTGGTGTCCAGGCCGAAGCGGCCGGGCTGCATTGGCTCGCGCTCCCCGACGGCCCTGCGGTTCCACGCGTGCTCAGCTGCGACGGCAACCGGCTGGTGACCGAGTACGTCGCGACGGGTCGCCCGACGCCCGAGGCGGCCGCGGCGTTCGGCCGCGAGCTGGCGACGATGCACGGGGCCAGTGCGCAGACGTTCGGCGCCGCGCCACCCGGCGGTCCCGTTGACGCCTGGATCGGCAACGCGCCCATGCGCAACGAGCCGGGTGACGACTGGCCGACCTGGTACGCCGAGCACCGAGTGCTGCCCTACCTGCGCACTGCCCGCGATGCCGGCGCGTTGACGACAGCAGACGCCCGCCCGGTGGAGGACGTCTGCGCGCGCCTACCCGAGCTGGCCGGACCGGCCGAGCCACCGGCGCGGCTGCACGGCGACTTGTGGTCGGGCAACGTGCTCTGGGGCGCCGATGGCCGGGTGTGGCTCATCGACCCTGCGGCGCACGGCGGGCACCGCGAGACCGACCTCGCGATGCTCGCGCTGTTCGGCTGCGCCCACCTCGACGTCGTCCGATCTGCTTACCGTGACGCATCACCGCTGGCACCGGGCTGGGAGGACCGAGTCGGGCTGCACCAGCTGTTCCCGCTGCTCGTGCACGTCGTGCTCTTCGGCGCCGGCTACGCGGCGCCGACGGTCGCCGCCGCCCACTCCGCGCTCAGGCTGGCAGGGCCATCGTGAACACCGCTGTGTCGCCGTCGATGCTGCGCACCGTGACCTGATACGGCCCGACGGCCGCCGCCGAGCCCGCGGCGATCGTGACGCTGTCGCCGGCGTCGCTGAAGCTCACGCCGGGACTGTCTACCCCGGTCAGCGAGATCAGCGGCCCATGAGAGCAGGAGATCCAGGTCTCGTCGCCTCGGGTCACGGTGGACCCTCCCGGACCGCGCGACGAGATGTTGTTGATGCCCCTCGCCGTGACGGTGCACGTCGGGGTATCGCCTGCCGGCGTCGAGGACGACGGCATCGCCGCCCCGGCGTAACCGCAGCCGGCGAGCAGGACAACCAGCACCGCAAGGACAGCCAGCCCGCGACCGCGGCCATACGTCATGCTCATCGATCCATCCCAGCACCGGTGATGTCGCCGACGCGGGAGCTTCACCGCAAAGTAGGCGTGTCAGGGCTCGCCGTGCTCACGCACCATGGCCGGCACGATCCCCCACCGACCCTCGAAGATCCGCTGGTGGAACTCGGTCTCGACGATGGCGCGCACTACGGGCTCCTGCCGCTGCGCGTCGGCGGCGTCGAGCACCTGCAGCGGCCAGTCACCGGCCGCCGACCCGCGCAGGTGCGGGTGGTTGAACGACCGCCTGAAGTGCGCGATGACCTGCACCGGCGCGACCGGGCCGCCGTCGCGCCCGACAGCCGACTGCTGCCGCGGCCAGCTCAGCTCCCAGCGCTGAACCACGCCGCCCTCGGCACCGACCTCCTGGTTCGCGGAGATCGTGCCGGTGTGGTCGAGGAACAGGTCGTCGATCTCGGCCAGCACGCCGCGGACCAGCGGGTCGAGCAGCTTGATTCCGCGCTCGAACACCGCCACCCGCTCCGGCCACCCCGACGCGCCCTCGAACGTCCTGGTCACCAGGTCGTGCAGGTGCCGGCGCAAGTCCTGCTCGCGGTCCACCGCTGCCTCCGTCTCGTCGCAGGGATGCGCCTACCGTAGAAGGGTGCGCTTTCTGCTGCGTCCCAGCTGGCTGGCGTTGACGGTCGCCGTCATCGGTTTCGCGGTCGCCTGCTACGCCCTGCTCGCCCCGTGGCAGTTCCGGCGAAACGACGAGCGCAGCGCGCAGAACGAGGCCATCAGCGCGTCCTTCGCGGCGCCGGCGGCGCCGTTCGGGCAGCTGGTGCCGGCCGGGGCCGAGCCGTCGAACTCGGTGCAGTGGCGGCTGGTCACGGTGACGGGCCGGTACCTGCCCGATGCGGAAGGCCTTGCCCGGCTGCGCTCGATCGACGGCAAGCCCGCGTTCGAGGTGCTGACTCCGCTGCGGACCACCGACGGCCGCACCGTCGTGGTGAACCGCGGCTTCGTCCGCCCGGTGCAGGGCACCCAGGTCCCCGGCTACGCGCCGCCGCCGTCCGACGAGGTGACCCTGACGGCACGGATCCGCCTGGACGAGGCGGACCCGCAGGGCCGGCCGGCCTTCAGCGCCGAGGGCCGCCGCCAGCTCTACGCCGTCGACAGCCGCACGCTGGCCGCGACCACCAATCTGCCGCTGGAGCGCGGCTACCTGCAGCTGGCCGACGCGCAGCCCGGCGGGTTGGGCGTGCTTCCGCTGCCGGAGTCCGACGCGGGGC
>JACDBJ010000437.1 GCA_013695005.1 Pseudonocardiales bacterium | reverse complement strand
CCCGCGACCCGATCCACCAGCGGATCGAGCCGTCCGCCCTGACGATGCCCAGTGCAGGCGCACGGCAGGCCAGCACGTCGGGCTCGTCGCGCAACGACGGGTAGACGTCGGTCAGCGCCGGCTCGTGGCAGGACCACACGAGCACCGGGTAGCGCAGCACGCGGGCCAGGTCGGCGGCGACGCCGGTGCATGCGGGGCAGCGTGAGTCGTGCACCACGACCACCTCGGTGATGCGCTGGCGCGCCGCCGTTCTCATCGCGCTGCCGCTCATCGAACTCTCTTGTCGCCCCGCCGTAGGATCTTGTTGCCCAGCCACACCACCGGGTCGTACTTGCGGTCCACGACCCGCTCCTTCAACGGGATGAGGGCGTTGTCGGTGATCTGGATGTGCTCCGGGCAGACCTCGGTGCAGCACTTGGTGATGTTGCAGTAGCCCAGGCCGTGCTCCTCCTGCGCCTCGCGCTGGCGGTCACGGGCGTCCAACGGGTGCATGTCCAGCTCGGCGATGCGCATCAGGTAGCGCGGGCCGGCGAACGCGGTCTTGTTCTCCTCGTGGTCGCGCACGACGTGGCAGGTGTCCTGGCACAGGAAACACTCGATGCACTTGCGGAACTCCTGGCTGCGCTCCACGTCCACCTGCTGCATCCGGTACTCACCGGGCTCGAGCCCCGCGGGTGGCGCGAACGACGGGATCTCGCGCGCCTTCGCGTAGTTGTAGGACACGTCGGT
Source organism: Pseudonocardiales bacterium (assembly GCA_013695005.1). GTDB lineage: Bacteria > Actinomycetota > Actinomycetes > Mycobacteriales > Pseudonocardiaceae > Pseudonocardia. The sequence goes on along the minus strand of JACDBJ010000437.1, from coordinate 3,718 downwards.
GACCAGGTCACGGATTACCGGGAACGCCCGCAGCGGCGTGATCGTGATGACCTCGTCCTCGGCGAAGGTGTTCATCCGCGTCATGCACAGCAGCCGCGGCCTGCCGTTGATCTCGGCGCTGCACGAGCCGCACTTGCCCGCCTTGCAGTTCCACCGCACGGCGAGGTCGCCGGCCTCGGTCTGCTGCAGCCGGTGGACGATATCCAGCACGACCTCGCCCTCGTTGACCTCCACCGGGTAGTCGACCAGCTGACCGTCCTCGGCGTCGCCACGCCAGACCCGCAGGTGCGCCCAGTAGCTCATCGCGGCGCCCGCGCCCGGTGCTCGGCGAGCTCCTCGCCGGTGAAGTACTTCTTCAGCTCGTCGAGCTCCAGGAGGTCCATCAGGTCCTGCCGCATCGGTGTCTGGTCCTCGTGGGTCACGCTCAGCTCGTCGGCGGTGGCTCCGGCGCAGACCAGGAGCACGTTGCGCCACTGCGCGTCCATCAGCGGGAAGTCCTCCCTGGTGTGGCCGCCCCGGCTCTCGGTGCGCTCCAGCGCAGTCTTGGCCACGCAGACGCTGACGAGCAGCATGTTGCGCAGGTCCAGGGCGAGGTGCCACCCGGGGTTGAACTGCCGGTGGCCCTCGACCTCTACCCGCGCGGCGCGCTGCGCCAGCTCCTCGAGCTTCTTCAGCGCCAGCTCCATCTCGTCGGCCTTGCGGATGATGCCGACCAGGTCGTTCATCGTCTGCTGCAGCTCCATGTGCACGGTGTAGGGGTTCTCGCCGGTCACGCCCGGCCCGGCGTCGGCCGCGACCTCGGCGAACGGCACCAGCGCGCGCTGCCCGGCGGCCTCCACCGCGGCTTCGTCGACGGCCGGCCGGTGGCCGTTGAGCCGTATCCCGTAGTAGGCGGCGCCGAGCCCGGCCCGCCGACCGAACACGAGCAGGTCCGACAGCGAGTTGCCGCCGAGCCGGTTGCTGCCGTGCATGCCGCCGGCCACCTCACCGGCTGCGAACAGCCCCGGCACGCCCACCGCCGCTGCCGTGTCGGCCTCGATCTGTACCCCGCCCATGACGTAGTGGCAGGTCGGGCCGACCTCCATCGGCTCGGCGGTGATGTCGACGTCGGCCAGCTCCTTGAACTGGTGGTGCATCGACGGCAGCCGCCGGATGATCTCCTCGGCCGGCAGTCTCGACGAGACGTCGAGCAACACTCCGCCGTGCGGCGAGTTGCGGCCGGCCTTCACCTCGGAGTTGATCGCCCTGGCGACCTCGTCGCGGGGCAGCAGCTCGGGTGGCCTGCGGTTGTTCTCCGGGTCGTCGTACCAGCGGTCGGCCTCGTCCTCGCTGGTGGCGTAGTTGTCAGCGAACACCTCGGGGATGTAGTCGAACATGAACCGCTTGCCCTCGGAGTTGCGCAGCACTCCCCCGTCGCCGCGCACGCTCTCGGTGACCAGGATCCCCTTCACCGACGGTGGCCAGACCATGCCCGTCGGGTGGAACTGGATGAACTCCATGTTGATCAGGTTCGCGCCGGCTCGCAGGGCCAGCGCGTGGCCGTCGCCGGTGTACTCCCAGGAGTTGCTGGTGACCTTGAACGACTTGCCGATACCGCCGGTGGCCAGCACGACGGCCGGGGCGTTGAACACCACGAAACGGCCGGTCTCGCGCCAATAGCCGAACGCGCCGGCGATCACACCCGCCGAGCCCGGCGCGCCGGTGGGAGCGGAGGTCAGCAGCTCGGTGATCGTGCACTCAGCGAACACCTTGATCATGGACTCGTAGTCGCCGGTGGCGGCGAAGTCCTCCTGCTGCAGGGAGACGATCTTCTGCTGGAGAGTGCGGATCAGCTCCAGCCCCGTGCGGTCGCCGACGTGGGCGAGCCGCGGGTACTGGTGGCCGCCGAAGTTGCGCTGGCTGATCTTGCCGTCCTTGGTGCGGTCGAAGAGCGCGCCGTAGGTCTCCAGCTCCCACACCCGGTCGGGGGCCTCCTGGGCGTGCAGCTCGGCCATCCGCCAGTTGTTGAGGAACTTGCCGCCGCGCATCGTGTCCCGGAAGTGGACCTGCCAGTTGTCGCCGGGGTTGGCGTTGCCCATCGACGCCGCGATGCCACCCTCCGCCATCACCGTGTGCGCCTTGCCGAACAGCGACTTGCAGACGATCGCGGTGCGCCTGCCCAGTGCCCTCGCCTCGATCGCGGCCCGAAGCCCTGCCCCGCCCGCGCCGATCACCACGACGTCGTAGTCGTGGCGCTGCACCTCGGTCATGCCCATCGCTCCATCGTCATCAGTTGAACAGCCGCAGGTCGCTGATCCACCCGGCGGACACCGCCATGATGTAGACGTCGGTCAGCGTGACGCTGACCAGCGAGATCCACGCGAACTGCATGTGCTTGCCGTTGATCCGCGACAGCAACGACCAGAGCCGGTAGCGGATCGGGTGCTTGGAGAAGTGCCGCAGCCGCCCGCCGAGGATGTGCCGGCACGCGTGGCAGGACAGCGTGTACGCCCAGAGCAGCCCGACGTTGGCCAGCAGGATGATCGAGCCGAGCCCGATCCCGAAGCCGCCGGAGCGAGGGAAGAACGCCTGCACCGCGTCGTAGGTGTTGATCAACAGCAGGGCGCTGGCCGCGTAGAAGAAGTACCGGTGCGAGTTCATCAGCACCAGCGGGAACCGGCTCTCGCCGCTGTAGCGCCGGTGCGGCTCGCGCACCGCGCATGCCTGCGGCGACAGCAGCAGCGAGCGGTAGGTGGCCTTGCGGTAGTAGTAGCAGGTGGCCCGGAAGCCGAGCAGGATCGGGAACACGATGATCGGCAACGGGATCCACACCGGCAGGTCCGGCAGGAACGTGCCGAAGTGCGCCGAGCCCGGGGTGCACGCCTCGGACAGGCACGGTGAGTACAGGGGGGTCAGGTAGTTGAACTGGTCGACCCAGTAGTACTCGCGCATGAACAGCCGCACGACGACGTAGCCCAGGAGAACGGTGAGCGCGCCGGCCTGGACCAGCGGCGAGAGCCACCACCGGTCGGTACGGAGCGTGCGGGCCTGGATCTGCGCGCGGGGAGCGGGCGCATCGGTGGTGGCCACGGGGTGGGGCATCCTCGTCTTGTCGTTCCCGGTCCGTGGTCGTGCCGCCGGCCGCGGTGCCGAGTGGTCTGTGCTCCGAGACTACGACGTAGTCGGCCTGAGCCCCGGCTGGGGTGAGGGTGAGAACGGTCGCACTCGCGCACTCGCGCGCCGTAGCCCTCACGCGTGTGGCTTTTCATGCGCCCAGCGCATGTTTTGCCACATGAGTGGCGAAGGCCTAGTCGCCAGCGAGGTCTGCCGCGTTCAGCTCGGCCAGCTCGGCGCCCCGCTGCTCGAGGGCGGCGCGGACGACGCGATACGCCAGGCCGGGCGGGTACCCCTTGCGCGAGAGCATCCCGACCAGCCGCCGCGCCGCCGCCTCGTACGGGGCGTCGGCCGGGATCGACCGCAACCGGCGCTGCACCAGCTCGTTCGCCCGCTGCTCCTCCGCCGCGTCGTCCACGCTCGCGAGGGCTTCGCCGGCGAGGTCGTCCGCGACACCCTTTCGCCGCAGCTCCGCCGCCAGTGCCCGCCGGCCGAGGCCTCGGGCGGTGTGGCGGCTGTGCACCCACTGGTCGGCGAACGCGGCGTCGTCGACCAGGCCCACCGCACCGAGCCGATCGAGCACCGTTGTCGCTGCGTCGTGCTGCACCCCGCGGCGGTGCAGCAC
>JACDBJ010000510.1 GCA_013695005.1 Pseudonocardiales bacterium | reverse complement strand
CCACGACGGTCCCGGCAGCGCCGGCGCGGCGGATCGGCGACGTCGCGCTGGACAGCGCAACCTCCGCCCCGACGGGTGTGGCCGAGCTGGACCGGGTGCTCGGCGGCGGCCTGGTGCCCGGGGTCGTCATCCTGCTGGCCGGTGAGCCGGGCGTCGGCAAGTCGACGCTGCTGCTCGAGGTCGCCGCGAAGGCGGCCCAACGGGGCGGGCCGGTGCTCTACCTCACCGGCGAGGAGTCCGCCGGCCAGGTCCGGCTACGCGCCGAGCGCACCGCCGCCGTGCATCCCGAGCTCTACCTCGCCGCGGAGTCCGATCTCGGCGCGATCCTCGGTCACCTCGACGCCGTCCAACCCCGGCTGCTGGTGGTCGACTCGGTGCAGACGGTCTCCACCGCCGGGGTGGACGGCTCGCCGGGCGGTGTGACGCAGGTGCGGGCGGTCGCCGCCGCGCTCACCGCGGTGGCCAAGACCCGCGGGCTGCCGGTCATCCTCGTCGGGCACGTCACCAAGGACGGCGCGGTGGCCGGGCCCCGGGTGCTGGAGCACCTGGTGGACGTCGTGCTCCAGTTCGAGGGCGACCGGCACTCCACGCTTCGTACCGTCCGCGGCGTCAAGAACCGCTTCGGCCCGGCGGACGAGATCGGCTGCTTCGAGCTGCGCGACGACGGCATCGCCGGCGTGGCCGACCCCTCTGGGCTGTTCCTGGGCAACGGCGGACGGCGGGAGGTACCCGTGGCGGGTACCGCGGTGACCGTGGCCGTCGAGGGTCGACGCCCGCTGATGGCCGAGGTGCAGGCACTGGTCGCCGGTACCGGGATCGCCAGCCCGCGTCGGGCGGTCAGCGGGTTGGACGGCGCCAGGGTCGCGATGGTGCTGGCGGTGCTGGAGCGCCGCGCCGGGCTCAGGTTGGCCGACGCCGAGGTGTTCGCCGCGACAGTGGGCGGAATGCGCGTCACCGAGCCCGCGTGCGACCTGGCGATCGCCATGGCGGTGGGCTCTGCGCGCAGTGACTTCGCCCTGCCAACCGAGCTGGTGGTGCTCGGCGAGATCGGCCTGGCCGGCGAGGTGCGCCGGGTGGCGGGCATCGACCGCCGGCTGGCCGAGGCGTCCCGGCTGGGCTTCACCGCCGCCCTCGTACCGCCGTCGGTAGGGGGCGATCGGTCGCGCCGCGACGGCGACGTCAGCGCGATGAACGTGACCGCGGTGGCCGACGTCGGAGAGGCGCTGGAGTGGCTCAGCCCGTAGGCCGCTGCGGCGCCGTCAGCTCGAACGCCACCGGCGCGCTCATCAACGCGCCCAGTCGAGTCTGGACGCCGTAGGCCCCGGCCGGCGCCGCCTTGCGCGGCGTCTTGCACCCGATCGCCGAGCGGAGGCCCGACCACGTCACGGCGAAGACCACCGGCGCGTTCGGCGCGAGCACCCGAACGTCGGTGCTGCGGCCAGGAAAGCAGTCGTTGCTCGACCACGTCCGCTTTGTGCCGGCGACGGCGACCACGAACACCTCCTGCAGCGCCGCGTCGAGGTCGCGCTTGCACGGCGTCGGACCGGTGTTGGTGACCACGAGCCGGAACACCGGCTTCTCTCCGACGCGATATGTCGACCGATCGACCTGGGCCATCACGACGAGCGCACGGTCCGCGCAGATGATGTCCGTGGGTGGTGGCGTTGGTGCCGCTGCGGCCGGGATCCCGGGCGGGACAGCGACGGCGCTGGCAGCTGCGTCTGGCCGGATCTGCTCGCTGGCCTCCGGAGCCGGCGCAGGCGCAGCGGGGGGCATGGCCGGGGACGGCACGGCGGCCGAGGGCGTTGCCGGGGCCGTGCTGGATCCAGCGAACTGCCAATTGCTCTCCGCCGCGAGGGGTGCCGTCCGGTCGTTGACGGCCTGCACGCTCTGGGTGGTCGACACCATGGCGGATACCGCCAGCGACATGACGACAACAGCCGCCACCGTCGCGATGAGAGCGGTCCACCTGCGGCGCCAGTACACCGCAGCGGGCAGCGGCCCCACCGGCTCGAACATGTAACGGAACGTAAGGGACAAACTACGACGCGTCGCAGAGGCTTGGGGGCGCGTCGGCACCCATGCAACCAAAGTGTTGCGAGCGAGCGGGTGCGTGGGCTGTACTCATCGTGTGATGCGGATGTCTCTGGAGTTCTTCTGGCCGAGCCGGCGCATCACCCACTTCGACGAGTTCTGTCTCCAGGCCGCGTAGCGCGCCGTCCCGGCTGTCGGGAACCAGGCGGCGCACGTGGCCGTTCCGCGTCCAGGAAACCCACGAACCAGGAGACATCTATGTCCGTAACCGACGAACTGCTTGCCAACAACTCCAAATACGCAGAGACCTTCGAGGGGCCACTGCCCCTGCCGCCCGCCAAGAACGTCGCCGTCGTGGCCTGCATGGACGCCCGGCTCAACGTCTACGCGATCCTGGGTCTCAACGAGGGTGAGGCCCACGTGATCCGCAATGCCGGCGGCGTCATCACCGATGACGAGGTCCGGTCGCTGGCCATCAGCCAGCGGCTGCTCGGTACCCACGAGATCATCATCATCAACCACACCGACTGCGGGATGCTGACCTTCACCGACGACGACTTCAAGCGCGCGATCCAGGAGGACACCGGGATCAAGCCGGGGTGGGCCGCCGAGGCCTTCCCCGACCTCGACGAGAACGTCCGGCAGTCTATCAACCGGATCAAGCACAGCCCGTTCATCCCGAAGTCCGACTCGATTCGCGGATTCGTCTTCGACGTTGCCACCGGCAAACTGAACGAGGTCCTCTAGCGCTCAACCCCTGTTGATCTTGTGCTGATCTCGATCTAGCGCAAGATCAACAGAGGTGCGCTCGACCTGCCGATACGGCTGCATCGTGTAAGATGGACACACCTGAGCGCAGCCATTCCCCACCCTGCTGAGCAGGGAAGACGCGCTCCGACCACCGACCGCCGCCAGCTGGAAAGGGGCTCTCCGATGAGCCAGGACCAGGACGCTCGACCGGCCGGAACGGATGCCACCGACCAGGGCGACCAAGCTCTGGCCGTGCTGCGCAACATCTGGGGAGCCCAGGCACAGACCAGCGCCAACCTCGACGAGGCCTGCGGAAACACCAAGATCTGCAAGAACACAGCGAACCTCGGCTTCAAGGTCACCGACGACGACGAGGGCGACAGCCTGCGCGCGTCGTGGAAGGCCAAGCTGGAGCGCGAGGGCAAGCTTCCCCCCGAGGCCACAAGCGTGCGGGATCTCATCCTCGGCGACTCCGAGACGGCTCGGTAGTCGACGCAGTAGTTGACCGGCGCTCGGCTGGGCGCCGGCCGGTCCAACGTTGAGGCCCGTTACCCAGTGAAGCCATTTCCCGAGTCGGTCAGCGAGCTGACCGAGACCCTGCGCGGCGCCGGATACCTCGCCGACCGAGGGCTGTCCACGGCGGCGTTCGTGGCGATGTCCCTGCAACGACCCCTGCTCCTCGAGGGCGAAGTCGGGGTCGGCAAGACGGAGATCGCCAAGACGCTCGCGTCGGCGTTCGACCGGCAGCTCATCCGGCTCCAGTGCTACGAGGGCATCGACACCAACCAGGCCATGTACGAGTGGGACTACGCCCGCCAGCTGCTGCACATTCGCGCGCTGTCCGAGCGGGGGCTCTCCGACGAGGAGACGGTCGAGAAGCTCTTCGGCCCGAACTTCCTGCTCGAGCGCCCGCTGCTGCAGGCCATCCGGGCCGGCGAGCAGGCCGTCCTGCTCATCGACGAGGTCGACCGCGCCGACGACGAGTTCGAGGCGTTCCTGCTGGAGGTGCTCTCAGACTTCCAGATCAGCATCCCCGAGGTCGGAACGATCAAGGCCGAGCACGCCCCGCTGGTGATCCTCACCTCCAACCGGACCCGCGAGCTGCACGACGCCCTCAAGCGCCGGTGCATGTACCACTGGATCGACTACCCGGCCGCGGACCGCGAGGTCGAGATCGTCATGGTCCGCGAGCCCGGGGTGTCCGAGGCGCTGGCCCGCAAGGTCGTCGCGGCGGTGAACCGGCTGCGCAAGATGGAGCTGGCCAAGCCACCCGGCGTCGCGGAGACGATCGACTGGGCGCGCACGCTGGAGTTCCTCGGCGAGGACGACCTCGACGCGGAGGCCGCGGACCTCACGCTCGGCACCGTCGTCAAGGAGCACGACGACCTCGAGCTGGTACGCGCCAACCTCGGCGAGATCACGGCCCGCTGACAACCATGTCCGGCAGCAATGACGGGCTGGTCTCGGTACTGGTCGACTTCGGGCGGGCGCTGCGCAGCGACGGTGTCGCGGTCGGCTCCGGCGACGTCCTGACCTTCTGCCAGGCGATGATGCCGCTGGACCCGACCGACCTGGTCGACCTCTACTGGGCCGGCCGGACGTCGCTGGTCTCCCGCCGCGACGACATCAAGATCTACGACCGGGTGTTCCGCAGCTTCTTCCTCGCCGCGGACAGCCCGATGCAGGAAATCTTCCAGCTCAAGGTCCAGACCGAGGAAGAGGTCGAGACGGTGCTGGAGATCCCGGCCACCGACCCCGCCAGCGACGAGCGCGAGGAGGAGGCCCTGCTGGGCCTGATCGGCTCGAACGTCGAGACCCTCAAGCACAAGGCGTTCACCGCGTGCACCGCCGAGGAGCTGGCGGCGCTGCGGCGGATCATGGCCCGCATCAAGCTCACCCCGCCCAAGCGCCGCACCCGGCGGACGAAGGCCTCCTACCGGGGGCGCCGGCCCGACCTGCGACGCACCATTCGCGGCTCGCTGCGCACCCAGGGCGAGCTGGTCGAGCTGTACTGGCGCCGCCGCCGGGTCAAGCTCCGTCCGCTGATCCTGGTGCTGGACGTGTCGGGCTCGATGGCCGACTACTCGCGCGCCCTCGTGCAGTTCGCCTACTCCGCCAACCGCGCGTCGGAGAAGGTCGAGGTGTTCTGCTTCGGCACGAAGCTGACCCACATCACCAAGCAGCTGGAGACACGCAGCCCGGACGTGGCGATGGACAAGGCCGGGCAGCTCGTCGTGGACTGGGAGGGTGGCACCCGCATCGGTGACTCGCTCGATGAGTTCGTCCGCAAGTGGGGCCGGCGGGGGATGGCCCGCGGGGCCGTCGTGGTGATCTGCTCCGACGGGCTGGACCGCGGCGACCCACAGGTGCTGGCGACTGCGATGGAACGGCTGTCACGGCTGTGCCACAAGATCGTGTGGATGAACCCGCACAAGGGCGACAACGCCGACTACAAGCCACAGACCCTGGGCATGATGGTGGCCGAGCCGCATATCGACGTGCTGCTGTCCGGACACGACTTGAGCAGCCTCGAGGAACTGGCCGACCTGCTCCCCCAGCTCGGCTAGGGAGGACCAACCTGATGATCAGATGGAGTGTCGGGATCGAGGCCGAGGGCGACCGCATCATGGAGCTCGACGAGGTGGTCGAGCTCGCCGACGCGGTGGCCTCCAGCGGAGGCATCGCGTCCGGGATCGGCACGAACCGCTACGGCGCGCAGGTCGTCGTGTTCGCCGACGACCGGGAGAGCGCGCTGGAGAAAGGCCGCGAGCGCTTCGTCGAGGCCGTCGCCCAGGCCGGCCTACCGGTGTTCCCCATCGTGCGCGTCGAGGTCGTCAGCGAAGACGAGGACGACGATCTGGAGCGGTCGGGCCGATGACCGGCTGACCGTCCGCGGCTCGACGCACCCGGCGATACTCGCACGGCGGATGATCTGTCGGTGTTCTCCGCCAGCATGCGACCATGAGGTCAGCGGACCAGCACCGGGAGGTGAGGCGGCGATGGCCTTCCCCGCACCCATCGACCTGTTCGACCACGTCGGGCCGTGGACCGAGGAGGACTTCCTCGCCCTGCCAGAGGACCGTCGCGTCGAGCTGCTCGACGGGGAGCTGCTGGTGAGCCCGTCGGCGCGGCACATCCACCAGCGGCTGTCGTTCAGGTTGGCGGGTGCGTTGGACGCCGCCGCGCCGGACGGCTTCGAGGTGCTGGAAGCGGTCAACGTCCGGGTCGCGCCGGGCAGGATCCTCATCCCGGACATCGCCGTGATCACCAACCCCGGTGCCGATGTCATCGTGTCCGACGCGGCCGACGTCGCGATGGTGGTGGAGATCGTCAGCCCGGGCAGCGTCGTGGCCGACCGCGCGGTCAAGCCGCAGCTCTACGCCGCCGCGGGGATCCCGCACTACCTGCGGGTCGAGCTCGGCGACGTCGGGCCCACCGCGATCGCCTTCCGGCTGCGCGATACCCGCTACGTCGAGGCCACTCGCGCCGAACGCGGCCAGCGGCTGCAGCTGAGCGAGCCGTTCGGAGTAGACGTCGACCTCGGCGAGCTGGCGTCCCGGACCCGTCCAACCGACTGAGTATCGCGCCGCGCGGCGACCCCAACGCTCTGCCGACCTCGGGCGCTCGCTGAGGAACAGCTCGGCCGCGATCGACCGGTTGGTGTTGCCGGTCGCGATGAGGCGCAGCACCTGGACCTCGCGGGCGGTCAGGCTCGATGTCCCCATTCGCACGATCCACCCAAACTGCCGCGGCCTTTCGCCACTCAACCCGCGTCAGCGCAGCGCCAGCCCGGCTGCGAGCCCACGGCCTAGGCGTGTCGCGTAGATCACTAGGTCGAACACGCAGACTTGCTGCGCGCGGCGTGCGCGGCGGCCGCTCAGGGTGTGTCCCAATGATCCAAGAGACACGTCCTAGCTGGCCTGTCGCTCCGCGGCCGTGGCGAAGATGCGTCCGACGTTCTCGTCGGAGAAGACTCGGCCGGCGACGTCACTCCGGCGCCGACCCGCGCGAAGGCGTCCATCGCCTCGGGGTTGCCGTGCACCGCGCCCAGCAGCTGCTGGAGCTCGGGTGGCGGGGGTTCGAGCGTCGCGAGTTGGGTGGTGAACTCGTACATCGGTAGGACGTGCTGGTCGCGGGTTGTCTGGTACCTCCCCATCGCGACGTCGAACGAGCACGCACCGGAGAACGCCTCGTCCAGGGCGGTGGCGCACAGCTCGGCGTCCCGGAAGGCGTCGGCGATCCCCTGGGCGGTGATGAAGTCCTTGTTGTAGCCGGCATCTCCCACCAGCGCCCAGCCGGGGCCGAACGGCTTGCGGAAGAAGTTCGGCACAGCCGTGCCGACAAAGCGAGCCTCCCGGTTAGCGGCACGGATTCGGTCGGCGAAGGGCGGCGCCAGCTCGAACATCTTGAGGTAGTTGCCCTCGATGTCGGTCTTGTTGGCCTCGAACTCGGCGAACGGCCAGCCGCCGATGACCAGCGTCAGGTCGTCGTTCGTCGGCCACGCCGCGAACCCGCGGTCCGGGCGGATGTAGTTCTCGAAGCGACCGTCCATCGGCAGCCCGCTGTAGTAGGTGTAGTAGCCGCACAGCAGCCGCGGCTTCTCGTGGTACTGATCGGGCCGAACGGCCTTCGCGACGAGGGAGTGCCAGCCGTCTGCCCCGACGACGACGCGGGCGTGCTCGGTGACGGTCGCACCGTTCTTGCCGTGCCCGAGAACTCCGGTCACGCGACCGTCGGAGACGACGACGTCGGAGACGGTGAAGCCTTCCCGCACCTCGGCACCCGCCTCAGACGCCGCATCCACGAGCAGCTTGTCCAGGACAGTGCGTCGCGGGCCGTACGCGACGGGACTGTCGTCGGTCACCGGCGTCCCGGAGATCGTGAATGGTCCGAAGTCGAACGCGTACGTGTCGATCGGCGGGCATCCAGTCGCCGTGAGCCGGTCGAGCAGGCCCCATCTCCGCAGCGCCGCCACCCCCGGCGGGTGGACGAGGTGCGTCGAGATCGTGTCGCTGGGGAAGCTCGCCCGGTCGACGACCAGGACGCGGTAGCCCGCCTTGGCCAGCAGCATGGCGGTCGGAGATCCCGCGCAGCGCGCGCCCACCACGATGGCGTCGTAACGGTTCTCGGTCATGTCCGGCTCCTGCTCGTCGGGGACGAGGAACATGGTGCGGCCGGGCAGGTCGGGGAAGTATCGGGGAGCTCCCCCATCTATCGGCTGGTCTTCTCCCTCGTCACGTAGGCGACCGCTTCGGCTCGATTGCGCAGGCCGAGTTTGGCCAGCACGTTGCCGACGTGGTGCTCGACGGTCTTGCGGGTGATGAAGAGGCGGTCGCCGATCTCGGGGTTGGACAACCCCACGCCGACCAACTGGAGGACCTCGGTCTCCCGCTTCGTCAGCGCGCCGTGGCCCTTCGGGCCGGTCCGGACGGGCGCGCCGAGCGAGCGGAGCAGCGCGGCCGCGACGTCGGCGTGCCGGGCGGCCTTGAGACGCTCGAAGTCCTCGAGCGCCGCCTTCGCCGCGGCGATGGCCACCTGGGGCGAGCTTGCCGCCAGCGCCCGCGCCATCTCCAGGCGGGTCTGCGCCAGCTCCATCGGCAGCTGCGCCAGCGCGAAGCTCTCCAGCGCCGAATGTAGGCAGCTGCGGGCGTCCCCCTGCCCCCGGGCCACGCACACCTGGCCCTTGGCCAACGCGGCGGCTGCTTTCAGGTAGGGCCCACGCTGCGCCTCGGCGATGCGCGCGAGGCGTTGGGCGATCCGCTCGGCGGCATCGACGTTGTCCGCTTCGAGGTACACGTCCACGAGGAGGGCGAGCAGCGGGCCCACCATGGTCGACTCACCAACGGTCGGCACGCCGTCATCCGAACCTGCGGTACAACGCTCGAGGAGATCCTGCGCGAGCGCCGCCTCGCCCCGGGCCAGGTATAGGGCGGCGAGGGTTCGGACGGCGTCCGGATGATCGTCGAGGCCGTCCAGGAGCATGGCGGACTCCTCCAAGCGGCCCTGCCGAACGCGCAGGTCCGCGAGGCGGATCAACGAAGCGGCACGGCGCTCCGGCATGCCCCGGTCGAAGTGCCGGGTGGACTCGAGGAGCTGGACCTCGGCCTCGTCCCAGCGTCCGGCCGCGGTCAGGATTCCGCCGTAGTGGGCGCGGCAGAAGGCGGCAACGACGTTCCTGCGCTGCATGAGCTCCGCCGCGGCGCGCATCCATTGGTCGGCCCGAGGGACGTCGTTGACCAGCTCGCACGTCCAGAAGAAGCCGCAGAAGATCGAGTCCACGGTAGCGACTTCGGCAAGCTCGCCGGCGCAGGCCGCCGCCAGCGCCTCGTCAGTCAGGACGAGCCCCTCCTCGACGCGATCGGTCATGACCAACACCCCGCCGAGGTACGACAGCGCGTAGAACTCGATGTCGGGATCGCCGAACCGGCGTCCGATCGCGATCGCTTCCCGGAGAAACGCCTCCCGCGCCTGGGCGTCGGGCTCCAGGAAGGCGCGGATGATGAGCACCCACCCGTGCTCAGGGCTGTCCTCGCCGGCCTCGGTCAGGATGGCGCGGGCTCGTGCGAGCCAGCCGATCCGAACGGCCCAGTCCCCGAACACGTTGCCGGTGATCCACGAAACGGTGCGTGCCGCCCGGCCGGCGGCCATGTGCTGGCGTTCGCGGCGGTATGCGGCGTAGGCCCGCTCGTAGTGATCGGCGGCGGCGGCGTACTCCCGCTCGAGATACAGCGCCTCGGCGAGACCTTCGAACGCCTCGCCCGACTCGACCTCGGCGAGGGCCGACTCGAACACACGGCGAGCGGCTGACGCGTCGCCGCGACGGAGCGCTGCCACGCCATCGTCCATCAGGGGCGAGCTCACCAGCCGATGATGGCACGACCCGGGCCTGCCGATGCCGCCCGCGGAACGATCGCGGGCCAGCGGAGCGGCCCTTGGCCGTAGAATGACATGGTGCCTGTGGTTCGTGTGATGCGCCGGCGTCGACTGCGTGATGTCAGTGGCGACGCGAAGTACTGGCGCGGGCGGCCCCCGGCCGAGCGTGTGGCGGCGGTTGAGGATCTGCGACGACGGCACCATGGATGGGACGATGCGCCTCGACCGAGACTTCAGCGAGTTCATCGGGTTGTTGCGCGCCCATGACGTACGTTTTCTGATCGTCGGCGGGTACGCGGTGGCCGTGCATGGCCATCCGCGCTACACCGGCGACCTCGACGTGTGGGTGCTCGTCGACCCGATCAACGTCGACCGCCTGCTCAGGGTGCTCGACGATTTCGGGTTCGGCGCCGTCGGACTTTCCAGGGACGACTTTCTCGAGCCCGACAACGTTGTGCAGTTGGGCTATCCGCCGCTGCGGATTGATCTTCTGACCTCCCTGGACGGCGTCGACTTCAACGAGTGCTACCCGCATCGGGTCGAGGTCGATCTGGGCGAGGTCACTGCACCGTTCATCTCGCTCGCGGACTTACGGCGCAACAAGACCGCCAGCGCACGGCCGCAGGATCTAGCTGACCTGCAGGCGCTGGCCGACTGAAGTGGCGCGCAGGGATTCACGCGGCCTCGATCGCGCTCTGGCCGGCTGCGGTCAGCGTGGCCGGGACGGGTCCGTCCGCGGCGTCGTCGATTCGGGCCGTGACCAGCTGCGCCCGGAGGAGTTGGCGCGCGGAGAACTGGTCGCAGCAGCACAGGCCGTCGACGAGCAGGTCCGGATCACGGCCACCGTTCAGCTCGCAGCGCCCCGCCGCAACGGCGCGCAGCAGGGCTCGGTGCCTGGCGGTCAGCTCGGTCGTGGTGTTCATCGCTTCGCTCCTGCGTCCTCGCACCCCTTGGTGACACAACGAAACGCTAGGCAGCACGGACGTGCGGTAAATCGGGGAACTTGCCTACTCCGAGCGGCGGAATCGGAGGGGCTTTCCACGCGATTCGGGGATCCAGGTGCCGCGCCGTTAGGGGACGGGGGCGCTACGGCACGGCCTAGCCACCGTAGGCCGCCGGTGCCGACCTCATAGACTGGCCTCCGCCATGACATCGACGAATGCGCTGGTCCAGACGTGATCCGGCTCGGGACGCTGGCCGGCTACTCCTTCGAGGGGCCCCGGCTGCTGGGTGGCTGGACGCCGCCGGAGAAGCCCGCCGTCTACGCCGTCCTCTACCGACCCGAGCCCGACACCAAGCCCGACAAGTACGCCGTGATCTACGTCGGCCACTCCGACGACATGTCGCAGGAGGGCTTCCCGTTCAAGCATCCGCGGGCACACTGCTGGGTCGAGCGCGCCGGGTCGAAGTGGAAGGTGCACATCGCCACGCTCGACGCCCCCGGCGCGGAGCGGCCGCACCGCAAGTTGATCGCCGAGGAGCTCACCGCGATCTACAACCCTCGCTGCAACGAGCAGAAGTACGACAAGTCGTGGAAGGACGAGTGGATCGGCGAGTACACCGACACCCCGACCACCGGACCACTGTCCCGGCGCGGCCCGGACGAGCTCCCGGTCCCCGACTAGGGCGTGTCTCCCCAGTGATTGGCGCGACGGCTGCATTCTGGCTGCGGTGGCGTCCGGGATTGAGCGCGGCGCAGTAGCTGCGGTTCGGGTTCGAGTCGTTGGCGCCTACCACGTCTGAACCGATCTGAGCTGCGGCTTCACCTGTCGCAGGGTGATCACGTCGGCTGCGCTCAGCGGAACGCGTCGGCGTGCGCCGCCACCCACTGGTCGAAGGTGCGTGGCTCCCGGCCGGTGATCTCGGCGACGGTCGGCAGAACCTTCGACTCGTCCAGCGTGCCGTCGACGAAGAAGCTGAAGAATGCGTCCACGTAC
>JACDBJ010000481.1 GCA_013695005.1 Pseudonocardiales bacterium | reverse complement strand
GCCGTGCTCACCGAGATCGCGAAGAAGCTCGACGCCGTCGGCACCGAGCAGCCGGGACCGATGGCCAGCGCCGCGGAGCTGGCGCTGGAGCTGCTGTTCCTCACCCGCCGGCTGGCCAAGGAGGAAGCCGACGACGCGACGGTGAGCTACCGCTGATGGCGCGCCAACGGCCCGGCAAGGCGCGGCGCTGGGCGTACGGGCCGTACATCGACGGGCCCGACCCGCTGGCGCCGCCGTTCGACCTTCGCTCCGCGCTTGACGAGATTGGCCGCGACGTCATGGAGGGGGCCTCGCCCCGTTCGGCGCTGCGCGAGCTGCTGCGCCGCGGCATGCCGGGCCAGCGCGGGCTGGACGACCTGACCCGGGACGTGTGGCGGCGCCGTAGCCAGCTGCAACGCGAGAACCGGCTCGACGGCACCCTCGAGGAGGTCCGCGAGCTGCTGCGGCGCGCGATGGAGGCCGAGCGCGACGGACTCGGCAGGGAGGACTCAGAGGACGCCCGGTTCCGCGAGATGCAGCTCGACGCGCTGCCGCCGGACACCGGCGGCGCCGTGCGAGAGCTCAGTGGGTACGACTGGCGCAGCGCCGAGGCCCGCGAGGCCTACCAGGAGATCCAGGACCTGCTCGGCCGCGAGATGCTCGACCAGCGCTTTGAGGGCATCAAGCAGGCCATGCAGCAGACCACACCGGAGGACGTCGAGCGGGTCCGCCAGATGCTCGACGACCTCAACGAGCTGCTCGCCGCGCACGCCCGCGACGACGCCGACACCCAGCAGCGCTTCGAGCGGTTCATGGACCGGCACGGCGAGTTCTTCCCGGAGAACCCGCAGAACGTCGACGAGCTGATCGACCTGCTCGCGCAGCGCGCCGCCGCTGCCCAGCGGATGCTGAACTCGCTGTCCGCGGAGCAACGCGCCGAGCTGGCCGAGCTGTCCCAGCAGGCCTTCGGCGACCCACGGCTGGCGCAGTCGCTCGGCCAGCTCGACGCCCAGCTCCGCGGCCTGCGAACCGGGGAGGACTGGGACTCCCCGGGGCGGTTCCGAGGCGACAACCCGCTCGGCCTCGGCGAAGCAACCAGAGCGATGGAGGAGCTCGGGCAGCTCGACGCGCTCGCCGAGCAGCTCACCCAGAGCTATCCGGGCGCCCGGCTTGAGGACATTGATCTGGATGCCCTGGACGCCGCTTTGGGCCCGCAGGCCAGGGTCGACGCCCGCACGCTCGCCGAGCTGGAGCGCGAGCTCGCCCAGCAGGGGCTGTTCGAGCGGGCCGCCGACGGCTCGCTGCGGCTGACCCCGAAGGCGCTGCGCCGGCTGGGGGAGGCGGCGCTGTCCGACGTCGTCGACAAGCTCAGCGGGCGTGGCGGCGAGCGCGACACCCGGCGGGCCGGAGCGGCGGGGGAGGCGACCGGGACGAGCCGGCCGTGGACCTTCGGCGACACCGAGTCGTGGGACGTGCCGCGGACGCTGCTCAACTCGACGCTGCGCCGCGCTGCTGGCGACACCGCGGTGCTGGACGTGACCGACGTGGAGATCGTGGAGACCGAGCAGCGGTCGCGCGCCGCGGTCGCGCTGTGCGTGGACACGTCGTGGTCGATGGTGCAGGACGGCCGCTGGCTGCCGATGAAGCGCACTGCGCTGGCGCTGCACCAGCTGGTGTCCACCCGCTTCCGCGGCGACGCGCTGCAGCTCATCACGTTCGGCCGGCATGCCCGTCGGGTCGAGCTGGCCGAGCTGGTGGGGCTGGAGGGGGCGTGGGAGCAGGGCACGAACCTGCACCACGCGCTGCTGCTGGCCGGTCAGCACCTGCGCCGCAACCCCGACGCTCAGCCGGTGGTGCTTATGGTGACCGACGGCGAGCCGACCGCCCACCTGGAGTCCGACGGGGTGGCCCGATTCGACTACCCGCCCAGCCCGCAGACACTGCGCGCCACGCTCGCCGAGGTCGACGGGCTGACCAGGCTGGGCAGCTCGATGACCGTGTTCATGCTGGGCGAGGACCCGCGGCTGGCGGCGTTCGTCGACCGGGTGGCCCGTCGCAGCGGCGGCCGGGTCGTGGCGCCCACGCTGGACGGCCTCGGCGCCGAAGTCGTCGCAAACTACCTCCGCGCCCGCCGCTAACCCCCGCGAGTTGCGCGCTGCGGACAAGCGAGTTGCGCGCTTCGGACCGTCAGCGAGGTCCGGCTGAGCCGAGTCAGCCGCAGGCGCCGCGTAGTTTGTCGGGTATGCAGGCCTGGCTGGACACCGAGGTGCCCCGGTTGCCCGGCATCGGGCAGCCGCTGCGGCTCTACGACACCGCGACCGGCCGGATCCGCCCGACCGCTCCCGGCGCCACGGCGAGCATGTACGTCTGCGGGATCACCCCCTACGACGCCACCCATCTCGGCCATGCCGCCACCTACCTGGCGTTCGACCTGGTCAACCGCGCCTGGCGCGACGCCGGCCACGACGTGCACTACGTCCAGAACGTCACCGACATCGACGACCCACTGCTGGAGCGGGCCATCCGCGACCAGGACGACTGGGTCGTCCTCGGAATGCGGGAGACAGCGCTGTTCCGCGAGGACATGGCGGTGCTGCGGGTCCTGCCGCCGCGGCACTACGTCGGTGCTGTGGAGGCGATGGACGAGATCGCCGAGCTGGTCGGCAAGCTGCTGGCCTCCGGCGCCGCGTACCGGATCGACGACCCCACCTACCCCGACGCGTACTTCGACAGCGCCGCAACGCCGGACTTCGGTTACGTCTCCGGCCTCGACGAGCAGCACATGATCGAGCTGTCCCGCGAGCGGGGCGGTGACCCGGACCGCCCCGGCAAGCGACACCCGGCGGACGCGCTGCTGTGGCGGATGGCGCGCCCCGACGAGCCGTCGTGGGAGTCCGACCTCGGCGCGGGCCGCCCAGGCTGGCACGTGGAGTGCGCCGCGATCGCGCTCAACCGGCTCGGCACCCAGATCGACGTGCAGGGCGGCGGCTCGGACCTGATCTTCCCGCACCACGAGCTCGGCGCCGCCCACGCCGAGGCGCACACCGGGGTCCACCCGTTCGCCCGGCACTACAGCCACGCCGGGATGATCAGCTTGGACGGCGAGAAGATGTCCAAGTCCCGCGGCAACCTGGTCTTCGTCTCGGCCCTACGCCGCGACGGCGTGGACCCGGCGGCGATCCGGCTCACCCTGCTCGCGCACCACTACCGCAGCGACTGGGAGTACGTCCCCGCCCACCTCGAGCAGGCGCAGGACCGGCTCGGCCGCTGGCAGCAGGCCGTCGCGCTGCCCCACGGGCCGTCCGCCACCGAGCTGCTCGAGGCCGTGCGCACCCGGCTGGCCGACGATCTCGACGCCCCCGGCGCGCTCCAGCTGATCGAAGCCTGGGCCGACGACGCCATGGCGACCGGCGGCGACGACCCGGCAGCGCCTGCTCTCGTACGGGACCTGGCCGATGCCCTGCTCGGCGTCCGGCTGAGCTGAGACGTGTCCTCCACCAGCCGCCGCCTGCAGCTGCTCTCGGGCGTGCTCGCGGTGTGCGCCCTGCTCGTCGCCGTCTGGGCCGTCGGCGCCTTGCGCTTCGCCCTGACCACGAGGGACTGGCCCTCCGCCGAGGGCACGGTGATCCGGCCGGACCCGGCCAAGGACGCCGCCGCGGTGCGCTACCGCGACTCGACCGGCCGGGAGCACCTGATGGCGCTCACGATCTCGGACACCGACGACCTGCCGGTGGGGTCGGTGATCCGGATCGTCTACCACGTCGGCGCAGATGGCCTCGTACGCAA
>JACDBJ010000449.1 GCA_013695005.1 Pseudonocardiales bacterium | reverse complement strand
CGTCGCACCGCAGCTCGGCCGGGGCGTCGGTCCGGGTCACCTCGGCGGTGCCGTCGGCGTCGACGGCCAGCCGCCAGCGACCGGCGTTCCACGGGCAGAAGCCGTCGGTGAGCTCCAGCACGACGTCACACCCGGCGGCGTAGCGCCTGGCCTGCAGTGCCCGGTCGACGTCCACCAGCCGGGCCCAGAGCTGGTCGACGACGGAGGTGAGCGTGCCGCGCGGGTTGAGCAGCATCTGCTGCAGCGGGTCGTCCAGCGGCAGGTTGTGGTACCTGACCTGGCCGACCAGGTCCAGATCGAGCAGCGTCCGCCACAGCGCGGCGGCGGCCTGCGGTGTGACGGCGACGAGCTCGCGTACCCACAGCTCCGAGTCCGGCCCGGTGGAGCCGAAGGACAGCTTGACCCGGAACACCACGTAGCCGTCCGGGCCGTCGGGGCCGTGGTGCACGGCGAAGCGGTAGGCCGACGCCCCGTCGCGGCGCCACTCGCTGTCGATGAGCCACCACCGCCACTGCCCCTCGGTGCGCGACAGCCACCCGACCCGGCGCGGGGCCACCGCGGAGTGCACGGCCCGGATCACCGGACCGGCGGTCGAGGCGTCGAGCAGCTCGACCCGGCCGCCGGCGTCTACGCCCGGTCGGAACGGCGCCTGCGCCGACACCAACAGGTGGGCCGCGGTGGAGGCGCAGCCGTAGCCGAAGCGGCCGTAGATGGGCGCCTGCGATGCCCACAGCACGGCCACCGGCTCGGTGCCGGACTCGTGCAGCTCGTCGAGCTCGGCACGCATGGCCGCGTTGAGCACGCCCCGGCGGCGGGCGTCCGGTGCCACCCCGACCGCGGTCACCCCGGCGGCAGGTGTCGGACCGGCCCCGGGCACCGTGAGGAGGCGGGTCTGGATCCCGGTGCTGCCGACCAACCGCGTGCCGTCATAGACGCCGTGATGCCGCTCCGGCTCGAAGACGGCGCGCTCGACCTCGACCTCGTCGTCGCGGTTGTCGACCAGGAACGCGCCGCTGAGCATCGTGGAGAACTCGGCGAAGTCATCCGGGGTCAAGGTGCGGACGGTGAGATCGGACATGCCGCAATCCTCCGGCGAGACGCGTGGGGTGTCGACCGTTTAGCCGCCGGTCAGCGCACCGCGCCGGGCAGGCACGCCGGGACACCACCGCGGCGGCCCTGGTCGAACGCGCCGATCCGCTCGAACGGGTCACCGTGGTCGGCCACGCTCGTCCACGGTGTCTCGTCGCTGACGACGGTGAGCGCGGTAGCGATCTCCTTGACGTCACCCTCCTCGAAGGTCAGGGTGCCGTCCTGCACCGAGCCGTAGAGCGTCGCGCCGGCCAGGCAGTCGGCCTGCAGCTCGCTGGCCAGCGAGTTCAGCGACTGGGCGAGCCGAGCCTGGATGGCGTGGCCCCACTCGTGTGCGACCACCAGGTACACCCAGGCGTCCCCGACCTGGTAGCCGCGGGTCATCAGCTGCACGTCCCACGCGACGAAGTCGCCTGGGCGGCAGTACAGCGCGTTCATCGGCGGGGCCTTCTTGTCGCCGCACAGCGGCGCGTCCGGCGATCGGCCGTCGTAGAGGCCGACGACCTGTGGCGGCCGGTAGCTGCCGGTGAAGAACTGGGCCCAGTGGGCGGTCCAGTACTGGTTCACCACCTGCTCGGCGTCCTTGATCTCGTTGGCGACCGCCTGCGCAGAGCCGCTCGGGCTCGCCGACGAGCTGGGCTGACCGGAGCCGGGCATGGCCTGCGGGCTGCCTGGGATCGTCGACGCGCAGCCGGCGACCAGCGTGATCACCACCGCGACCAACGCAAGGACTGCTCTTACCCCACCCACAGGGCCGAGTCTCGCAGAACACCCCAGCATCCGGCCGGGCATGGGCTCAGCTGATCGGGGTGACGGTCGCGGAGGCCGGCTGGTCGAACTGGGTGTGGTAGAGCAGCGCGTAGCGACCGTTCTTGGCGAGCAGCTCGCTGTGCGTGCCGCGCTCGACGATCTCGCCGTCCTCGATCACCAGGATCACGTCGGCAGCCCGGACCGTGGACAGCCGGTGCGCGATCACCAGGGCGGTTCGGCCGGCCAGCGCCTCGGTCAGCGCCTCCTGCACGGCGACCTCGGACTCCGAGTCGAGGTGCGCGGTGGCCTCGTCGAGGATCACCACCCGTGGCTTGGCCAGCAGCAGCCGGGCGATGGTCAGCCGCTGGCGCTCGCCACCGGACAGGCGGTAGCCGCGCTCGCCGACGACGGTGTCCAGGCCGTCGTGCAGCGAGGTCACGAGGTCGGCCAGCCTGGCCTGCCGCAACGCCTCCCACAGCTGGACGTCGCTGGCCTCCGGCGCGGCGAGCCGCAGGTTCTGGGCGATCGTCTCGTGGAACAGATGGCCGTCCTGGGTGACCAGCCCCAGCGTGTCGCGGATCGTGTCGAAGGACAGGTCGCGCACGTCCACCCCGGCCAGCCGAACCGTGCCGCCGTCGACGTCGTAGAGCCGCGGCACGAGCTGCGCCATCGTGGACTTGCCCGCGCCTGACGACCCGACGAGCGCGATCAGCTGGCCGGGCTCGGCGCGGAACGACATCCCGTGCAGGACCTCCGTCCCGCCGCGGCTGTCCAGCACCGCCACGTCCTCCAGCGAGGCCAGTGACACCTTGTCCGCCGAGGGGTAGGTGAACCGCACGTCGTCGAACTCCACCGAGACCGGGCCGGCCGGGATGGGCTTCGGGTTCTTCGGCTCCCGGATCAGCGGGATCAGGTCGAGCACCTCGAACACCCGCTCGAAGCTGACCAGGGCGCTCATCACCTCGACCCTGGCGCTGGCCAGCGCGGTGAGCGGGGCGTACAGCCGGGTGAGCAGCAGCGCCAGCGCCACTACCGATCCGGGGTCGAGCTGCCCCTGCAGCGCGAAGTACCCACCGAGGCCGTAGACCAGCGCGAGCGCCAGCGCCGAGACCAGCGTCAGCGCGGTGATGAACACCCACTGGACCATCGCGGTGCGCACGCCGATGTCGCGCACCCGCTCCGCCCGCGAGCTGAACTCCGCCGCCTCGTGTGCCGGCCGGCCGAACAGCTTGACCAGCGTCGCGCCGGGAGCGGAGAACCGCTCGGTCATCTGCGTGCTCATCTTGGCGTTGTGGTCAGCGGCCTCGCGCTCGAGCTTGGCCAGCCGGTTGCCCATCCGGCGGGCGGGAAGCACGAAGATCGGCAGCAGGATCAACGCGAGCAGCGTCACCTGCCAGGACAGGGTGAGCATCACAACCAGCGTCAGCAGCAGCGCGACGACGTTGCTGACCACGCCGGACAGCGTGTCGCTGAACGCCCGCTGGGCACCGATGACGTCGTTGTTCAGGCGGCTGACCAGGGCGCCGGTACGGGTACGGGTGAAGAACGCCAGCGGCATCCGCTGCACGTGGCGGAACACCGCGTTGCGCAGGTCGAGGATCAGGCCCTCGCCGATCCGCGCGGACAGCCAGCGGATCAGGATGCCCAGCCCCGCCTCCACGATGGCGATCACTCCGATGAGCACGGCAAGGCCGACGACGACGCTGACCGCCTGCCGCTCCACGATCGCGTTGACCACCTGGCCGGCCAGCAACGGGGTGGCCACCGCGAGCACCGCGGTCACCACGCTGAGCGAGAGGAAGACGATCAGCTCACGCCGGTGCGGCTTGGCGAATGTCAGGATGCGCTTGAGCGTGGCCTTGGATATCGGGCGACGCTCCTCGGCGTTCATCGCGTGGTACAGCGACATCCACGCGGTGACTTCCATGTCCATGGGCGCCAGGCTAGTGTCCGGCCCTGACAGCTCCGACCGCTTATCGGGCAGGGAGGTACCGCAGCAGCACGACGTCGCCGAGCTGCCGCACCTCCGCGAGGCGCAGCCGCCCGCCGGGCTTGGCGCTGGTCGGTCCGGGACGGCTGAACCGGGGCGCCCGCTCGTCCGCCACGATCACCGGCGCGATCGCCAGGTGCAGCTCGTCGGCCAGGTCGGCCACCAGGAACTGGGTGAGCACCCAGCCACCGCCCTCCACCAGCAGGCGTCGCACGCCGCGTGCGCCAAGGTCGTCCAGGACCGCGGTGAGATCCAGCGGGGCCGGGCCCAGCCCGACGACCGTCGCTGGCAGCGCGGCAATCAGCGCGTCGGCGCGGTCGGACGGGCAGTACACGATCTTCGGGACGTCGCCGTCGGTGAAGAACCGGGCGGCCGGGTCCAGGTCGCCGCTGGTGGTCAGGCAGACCTTGATCGGCTCAACCGGCCGCAGTCGGGCGGGGTCGCGCACCAGCAGCCGGGGGTCGTCGCGGCGCACGGTCTCGGCCCCGACCAGGATCGCGTCGACGCCGGCTCGTTCCGCGTTCACCCGGTTCAGGTCGGCGTCGTTGGACAGGATCAGCCGCTCGGGGCCGGCATCATCGAGGTAGCCGTCCAGCGACACCGCACAGCTCGCGAGGACATACGGCCGGCTCACCCGTTCAGTCTCCACCGGTCCAGGACGGCGGCCCAGGCGTGGCTGCACCGACATAAGTCACGCGTGATCGATCCGCAGCCGGACGTCGGCGCCGAGGAACCGGGCGATGTCGCCGGCCTCCGCCTCGAGCATGTCGGCGACATCGGGTGACAGGCGGTCGAACGGCTCGACCAGCACGGTGCTCGCCTTGCGTGAGCGGTCGAGCCGCCAGGTGCCAGCGACGCGGCCGTCCACCAGCACCGCTGGTCGCAGGAAGCCCCCACCGGCCTGGATCACCTTGGCGCGACTCGGGTCGAGCAGCAGGTCCTTGCTGCGGTAGCCGAGCAGCAGCGGGTCGAAGTGGCCGAGCAGGCGGGGTGGCGGCGGTGTCCCGGCGCCGGTGCTCGTCGACGGCGCCAGCAGCGGGCCTGCGTCGGTCTCGACTGTGCTGAGCTCGCTGCCGATCAGCTCGAACGCTCGGCGGGCGTCGGCAACGGGGAGCCCCGACCACGCCGCGAAATCGGTGACCACCGCCGGGGCGTGGGCCGCCAGGTAGCGCCGGGCCAGCTCGGCCAGGGCGTCGTCGCGGTCCAACCGGCCGCCGTCGAGCCTGCCCCGGTGGGGGACCCACTCGTCGAGTAGCACGTAGGTCGCCTCGCCGTCCAGGTCCGGTCCGCGGCAGATCGCACCGGCGTTGGCGGCGTACCCGACGAGGTGCGCCGGTGCCTGCGTCTTCGGGTCCACCCGCACGCCGTGCTCGGCGACCCGCCTGATGAGCTCGGCGCGGGGGAGCGGCGGGGAGCCAAGGACCACCTCGGTGATCGCCTCGACGCCCCGTTCGCAGGTCGCCGGGTCGAGCC
>JACDBJ010000445.1 GCA_013695005.1 Pseudonocardiales bacterium | reverse complement strand
CACCGCTGCTCCGCGGCAGGCTGTGGGGCTGACTGCGCGGCTGACTCAGCGCTGGATTCGTTGCCGTCGTCGGGGCGCAAGGGGTCGAGCACCAGCATGCCGTCGCCGGCCGGGCGGAAACCGGCGCGTCGGTAGAACGAGGCGCTGCCGGCCGTCGGCGCGAGCACGAGGCGCTGGTATCGCTGCCGCCGCGCGTGCTCGACCGCTTCGGCCAGCAACGCGGATGGCACGCCACGGTCGGTGAAGGACGCCAGCACGAAGGCGTTGCCGACGTGGCCCCACCGGCCCGCGCGCCCGCCGGGGCGGGGCATATGCACGATCTCGACCACGTTCAGCGAGCCGACCATCGTGAAGCCGCTGCGCTCGTTGCCGACCTCGGCCACCCAGAACGTCCGGCGTGGCAGCTCGGCGCGCCACCAGGACGCGAACGAGGCCGCGAAGCCAGGGTCGGCGATCGGGTTGCCGAGGCGCTCCTCCAACCAGACGCGTCGCAGCTCGGCCAGCGCGGGGAGGTCGCGCTCGTCGGCGATCCGGATGGTGAATGGCGGCGGCCCGCTTGGAGTGCCGCTGTAGAGCTCACCCACCGGCGCTCACCGGCGTGATCGGCAGCAACGTCAGGCCGCTGGGTCCGACCTCGATGTCCGCCCCGGTCGCCGGGCAGACGCCGCAGTCGAAGCACGGCGTCCACCGGCAGTCGTCCTGCTCCTGCTCCGACAGCGCGTCCTGCCAGTCCGCCCACAGCCAGTCGCGGTCCAGGCCGGAGTCGAGGTGCTCCCACGGCAGCACTTCGTCCTCGGTGCGCTCCCTGGTGGTGAACCAGCCCAGCGAGACGCCCTGGCGCGAGAGCTCGGCGTCAGCGGCGTCGACCCAGCGCTGGTAGGAGAAGTGCTCGCGCCAGCCGTCGAAGCGTCCGCCGGCGCGCCAGACCCGCTCGATCACCGCGCCGACCCGGCGGTCACCCCTGGCGAGCAGGCCTTCGATCACACTGGGCTTGCCGTCGTGGAAGCGCAGCTTGATCTGTTTGCTCAGCCGGCGATCGGCGTTGATCGCGTCGCGCAGCTTGCGCAGCCGGCCGTCCACGGTGTCCGGGTCGGCCTGGGGGGCCCACTGGAACGGGGTGTGCGGCTTGGGCACGAAGCCGCCGATGGAGATCGTGCAGCGGACGTCGTTGCGGCCGCTGGCCTCCCGGCCGGCCGCGATGACCCGGTGCGCCATGCCGGCGATCGCGACCACGTCCTCGTCGGTCTCGGTGGGCAGCCCGCACATGAAGTAGAGCTTCACCTGCGGCCAGCCCTGTGCGTAAGCGGCGCTGACGGTGCGGATCAGGTCGTCCTCGGAGACCATCTTGTTGATCACCTTGCGGATCCGCTCCGAGCCGCCCTCGGGGGCGAACGTCAGCCCGGAGCGGCGGCCGTTGCGGGCCAACTCCTCGGCGAGCTCGACGTTGAACGCGTCGACGCGGGTGGATGGCAGGCTCAGCGAGGTGTGGGTGCCCTCGTAGCGGTCGGCGAGGCCCTTGGTGATCTCGGCGATCTCGGAGTGGTCGGCGCTGGAGAGCGAGAGCAGCCCGACCTCGGTGTAGCCGCTGGCCTCCAGCCCGCGCTCGACCATCTCGCCGATGCCCTTGATCGATCGCTCGCGCACCGGCCGGGTGATCATGCCGGCCTGGCAGAAGCGGCAACCGCGGGTGCAGCCGCGGAAGATCTCCACGCTCATCCGCTCGTGCACGGCCTCGGCGAGCGGGACGAGCGGCTTGCGCGGGTACGGCCATGAGTCGAGATCGGCGGTGGTCCGCTTGACGACGCGGCGCGGCACCCTGGGGTGGTTCGGCGCGACCTGCTCGATCGCGCCGTCCGGGCGGTAGCTCACGTCGTAGCCGCCTGGGACGTACACACCGGGCGTCTCGGCCAGCCGCAGCATCAGCTCGGCCCGGCCGCCGGGACTGCCGCTCTGCTTACTCCGACGCATCACCTCGGTGATGTCCAGCACTGCCTGCTCGCCGTCACCGAGCACGGCGGCGTCGATGAAGTCGGCGATCGGCTCGGGGTTGAACGCGGCATGCCCGCCGGCCACCACGACGGGGTGCTCGTCGGTGCGGTCGCGCGCGTGCAGCGGGATGCCAGCCAGGTCGAGCGTGGTGAGCAGGTTCGTGTAGCCGAGCTCGGTGGCGAAGCTGACGCCGAGGACGTCGAAGGCCGCGAGTGGGCGGTGCGAGTCGACGGTGAACGCCGGCACGCCGTGCTCGCGCATCAGCGCCTCGAGGTCCGGCCAGACGGCGTAGGCGCGCTCGGCAAGCGTCTGAGGCTGCTCGTTGAGGATCTCGTAGAGGATCATCACACCTTGGTTGGGCAGCCCGACCTCGTAGGCGTCGGGGTAGAGCAGCGCCCAGCGCACGTCGGCCGCGTCCCAGTTGGTGTCCGCCGCGTTCAGCTCGCCGCCGACGTACTGCACCGGCTTGGACACCAGCGGCAGCAGCGGTTCGAGCCGGGAGAAAACGGGCTGGTCACTCACGACTGCGAGGGTAGCCCGAGCCAGTTCCGCTCAGGCGTGACCCGGCGACCCGCCGTGAAGGGGACGTCACTGCTGTCTCGCGCGTGATCCAACGACCGTGGTGTCCCTCTCACGTGCCGGCGGCGGGGGTCAGCGCAGGAGGAGGGCGTTCAGGCGGCGGGCGGCGATCACCACGCCGATCGCGATCATGACGACGAAGTAGCCGACGTGCCAGAGCATCGACCAGTCCACCGCCCCGGTCGTCAAACCACGCATCAGCTCGACGGCGTGGTACAGCGGCAGGCACTGCACGATCCGTTGCACCGGCTCGGAGTAGACCGACAGCGGGTAGAACGTGGTGGCGAACAGGAACATCGGCAGCGTGGCCAGCGTGACCAGGTCGAAGTCCTGCCACGAGCGCATGTAGGAGGTGGCGGCCATGCCGACGGCGGCGAACGCGAACGCCACCAGCAGCGCCGCCGGCAGCGCGAGCAGCGCCCACGGCGAGGTCAGCAGCCCGAACACCGCCATCAGCGACAGGAAGCCCAGTGCGTAGAGCCCGCCGCGCACCAGCGCCCAGCCGATCTCCCCGAGCGCGATGTCCACCACTCCGAGCGGGGTGGCCAGCATCGCGTCGTAGAGCCGCTCGTAGCGCAGCTTGAAGAACACGTTGAACGTCGAGTCGAACACCGCCCCGTTCATGGCGGACGCGGCGAGTAGCCCCGGCGCGATGAACGCGGCGTAGCTCAGCGGCGCGTCGTTCGGGCCGGGCAGCGTGCCGACGTAGGTGCCGAGGCCCTGCCCCATCGCGAACAGGTAGAACACCGGCTCGAAGAAGCCCGAGACGATCGCAAGCCAGGCCCGGCGGTAGACGAGCGCCGAGCGCATCATGATCATCTTCGAGCGGCCGGCGTACCCGCCGACCGGGAAGATGCGCAGCAGCGGAGCCGACGGCACCGCCGGTGCACTCACCGGTACAACCTCGCGCGGAACTGCCGCTGCACCAGCAGCATGCCGACAACGAGGAGCACCACCAGATACGCCAGGTGCCCCACCGACGGCCACAGCTGCAACGAGCCGAGCGCCGCCCCGCGCGCCAGCTCGGTGCCGTGCCACAGCGGCGTCGCCCAGGCCAGCGGCCGCACCCAGACCGGCAGAGCGTCGACCGGGAAGAACGTGCCGGAAAACAACGTCATCGGGATCAGCACGAACCGGAACAGCGCGCCGAACGCCGGCCCCTCCTTGCGGACGACGGTCGCGAACGCCATCACCGGCGCGGCGAAGGCGGCGCCACACAGCGTCGCGGCCAGCAGGGACACCACGATGCCGCCGTCGCGCACGCCGCCGAACGGCACGAGGATCGCGACGTACACCACCCCGGAGGTGAGCATCCGCACCGCGATCCAGCTCAGATGGCCGACCCCAGCTTGCGCCGCCGTGACCGGGGTCGCCGTGATCGCCCAGTAGATCCGCTGCCATTTGAAGCCGGACACCACCGGGTAGCTAGACTCGAACGTGGCGATCTGCAGGGTGTTCATCGTCAGCAGCGCCGGCGCCAGCCAGACGATGTAGGGCAGCCCACCTGTCAGCTCGGCCAGCCGCCCGCCGTTGTTGACCAGCACCGCGAAACCCAGCCCGAACGCCACGAGGAACAGCAACGGTTCCACGACGCTGCCGACGATCGTGGCTCGCCAGTTGCGCCGGTACCAGGTCCAGAAGTGCTCCATCACCAGCAGCACCGCACGCCAACTGCTCACGGCGGGGCTGCGCACCACGGGCGCGGTGGCCGTGGTGTCGACGGTGGTCATCAGTCCACCAGCCTCCGGCCGGTGAGCCGCAGGAACACGTCCTCCAGCGTGGAGCGGCGCACGAGGCTGGACAGCGGCCGTATCCCGATCTGGTGCGCGGCGGCCAGCACGGCCTCCCCGTCGGCGGCGTAGAGCAGCAGCCGGTCGGGCAGCACCTCCAGCCGTTCGACCAGCTGCTCCAGCTCGGCAACGGGCGGGGCGTCGTCGAGCGGGAACCGCAGCTCGACCACCTCTCGGGTGGAGTACCGCCCGATCAGCTCGGCCGGCGATCCCTCCGCCACGATCAGCCCGCCGTCCATCACGACCAGCCGGTCGCAGAGCTGCTCCGCCTCGTCCATGTAGTGCGTCGTGATCAGCTGCGTGACGCCTTGCCGTTTGAGCCGGTAGAGCCGGTCCCACAGCAGGTGGCGGGCCTGCGGGTCGAGCCCGGTGGTCGGCTCGTCGAGCAGCAGCAGCTCGGGGTCGTTGACCAGCGAGCGGACGATGCTCAGCCTGCGCTTCATGCCGCCGGACAGCGGCTCCACCTCGTCGCCCTCGCGGTCGGTGAGCTGCGCAAACGCCAGCAGCTCGGTGGCCTTGGCCCGCACCGCGGCGCGGGACATACCGAAGTAACGGCCGTAGACCTCCAGGTTCTGCCGCACCGTGAGCTCGGCGTCGAGGTTGTCCAGCTGCGGGACGACGCCGATCCGGGCCCTGATCTTCGGGCCGTCGACGTAGGGGTCCATGCCGAGCACCTGCAGCGTGCCGCCCGAGCGCGGCGACACGCAGGCGATCATGCGCATGGCAGAGGACTTCCCCGCTCCGTTGGGGCCGAGGAAGCCGAAGACCTCACCACGCCCGACATCGACGTCGATGCCGCGAACGGCGTGCACGTCGCCGGAGTCCTTGCGCAATCCCCGGGCCTGCACCAAGCCGTCCGACACACCTGGCACGGTAGTTGCACCAACCGATGGGAGGCCAAGTCGTTTATGGACACCGAGGTGCTGGTGATCGGCGCAGGCGTCAGCGGGTTGACCACGGCGGTGTGCCTCGCCGAAGCCGACCACCGCGTCGCGGTGCACACCGACCGGCTGCCCGCGCAGACCACCTCGGCGGTGGCCGGCGCGATGATCGCGACGGTCGGTGAGGGCGACCCTGGGCCGATCGCCCGTGGTGCGGCGACGCTGGCGGAGATGACTGCACTGGCCGAACAGCCCGGCACCGGCGTGCGCATCACCACCGGCACGTTCGCCGCACGGCCGGCCTTCCCGTCCGCGCCACCGGGCGCCGACGTGCTTCCCGGTTTCCAGATGTGCGACCCGGCCGAGCTGCCGGACGGGTTCGGGATGGGCTTCCGCGGCTCCGTCCCACTGGTCGATATGCCGCACTACCTCGCCTACCTGCAGGGCCGGCTGAGCGCCGCCGGCGGCACCATGCGAGTGGCTCCGGTCGGCTCACTCGCGCACGCCGCCGAGCTGGCTCCGCTGGTGGTGAACTGCGCCGGCCTCGGCGCCCGCGAGCTGGCAGGCGACAGCGACCTGCACGGCGTCCGCGGGCAGCACGTGCTGGTGCGCAATCCAGGGCTGACCGAGTTCTTCCTCGAGGCGCCGCTCGGGCCGACCTGGGCGGGTGTGTTCCCGCACGGCGAGCACGTCGTCCTCGGGGGCATCTTCGACCCCGACGACCACCGCGCCGAGCCCGACCCGGCGATTGCCGACGCCATCCTGCGCGCCTGCACCGAGGTCGTGCCGGAGCTTGCCGACGCCGAGGTGATCGGGCACCAGGTGGGGTTCCGGCCGGTTCGCCGCACCGTGCGGCTGGAGGCCGAGCAGCTCGGCGCGGCCACGGTGGTACACAACTACGGGCACGGCGGCAACGGCGTCACGCTGTCCTGGGGCTGCGCCCGCGAGGTGCTCGCCCTGCTAGCGGGCTGATAGCGGGCTCAGAGCGGGGATCTGCGCGCGCCGCTACGATCACGCCGTGCTTGCCGGTCGGATCGGTCGGATCGCCCTACTCCCCCTCATCGCCGTCCTGGCGTTGCTCGCCGCGTGCACCAGTTCGACGCCGGCCGAGCAGCTGCCCGCGGCGTCGGATCTGTTGGCCAAGTCCGCGGCCGCGATGCGCACGGTCAAGACGGCGGCCATCGACATCCAGGTCGACCAGGCGCTCAACGCCATCGCGGTCCGCCGTGCCACCGGCACGCTGACCGCGGCCGGCGAAGCCAAAGGCACCGCGACGCTCGCCCAGGGCGGCACCCTGGCCGAGTTCGAGTTCGTGATCGCCGGCGGCGACCTCTACCTCAAGGGGCCGACCGGGGCGTACCGCAAGGTGCCGCTGGTGTTCGCGGCCAGCATCTACGACCCGTCGGCGATCCTGAACCCGGACAAGGGCGTTGCCCGGCTGCTGTCCACCACGGCCGACGCCAAGACCGAGGCGCGCGAGAGCGTCAACGGCGCTGACGCGTACCGGGTGCGCGCCAACCTCGACCAGCAGGCCGTGTCGGCCCTTGTGCCAGGCATCAGCGGCCGGGTCAGCGGGTTGCTCTGGCTGGACGCCGGCACATCGCGGCTGGTCAAGGCTCAGCTGGACGTGCCGACGGGTAACGGCTCGGCCACCGCGCCGGCGACCGTGACCTTCTCCGACTACGACGCCCCGGTGACGATCACCCCACCGTCCTAGATGGACACCTCGGCCACGCAGGACCGGGTGAGCCGGCGACCGCGGCTGGCCATCGGAGCGGCGGGGCTGGCCGTGCTGCTGGCCGCCCTGGACGGCTACGTCGTGGTGACCGTGCTGGTCACGATCGTCACCGACCTCGGCGTCCCGCTGAACCGGCTGGAGCGCGCCACCCCTCTGATCACCGGCTACCTGCTGGGCTACGTGGCCGCGATGCCGCTGCTCGGGCAGCTGTCGGACCGCTACGGCCGCCGCCCGGTGATCCAGGCCTGCCTGCTGGTCTTCGCGGCCGGCTCGGCGCTGACCGCCGCCGGCCCGAGCCTGGGCCTCGTGGTTGCGGGCCGGGCGATCCAGGGGGTGGCCGGTGGGGCGCTGCTGCCGGTGACGATGGCCCTGGTCAGCGACCTGGTCGCGGAGCGGCGGCGGGCCACGGCGCTGGGTGCGGTGAGCGCCGCCGAGCAGTTGGGCAGCGTGCTGGGGCCGCTGTACGGAGCAGGGCTCGCCGCGCTCGTCGGCTGGCGCGGGGTGTTCTGGGTCAACGTGCCGCTCGCGGTGGCCGCGCTGGTGGCGGTCCGCTGGGCCCTGCCGCGCGGACGTGAATCGACGGCCGAGCGGCCGAGCGTGGACGCGGTGGGCGGGGC
>JACDBJ010000407.1 GCA_013695005.1 Pseudonocardiales bacterium | reverse complement strand
TCCCAGCGCTTCAAGACATTCCTAAACCGCAGGCCGCAGGTTCGAATCCTGCCGAGGGCACGAACTGTCGGCGAAGCCCCGACTCGCGGAAACGGGTCGAAGCAACAGCAAGACGCCGCATCGTGGCGAACTGGGGTGGAACGACGGCGGACAATGGGTTCGGTCGCAGCGGCAATCAGTGCCCACTCGCCGCGATGTCGCTCGATCTGGCCGAGCGCAGGCCTGGCGCGAAGGACGGAAAGGAACGGGGGTTGACATGCGCCAACTCGTCTATTTCGTCGCGGTAAGCCTGGACGGCAAGATCGGCGGGCCTGACGGGTCCTTCGACTTCTTCCCCGTGGACGCCGGATACCTAGGGGAGCTCAACGAGGACTGGGGCGACGGCTTGCCGACCGCGTTCCACCGTGCCACTGGCCTCGAGCCCCCAGGGACCAAGTGGGACACGGTCGTCATGGGGCGCAATACATTCCAGCCGGCGATCGATGCTGGCATTTCCAGTCCATACGAGCACCTCGATCAGTACGTCTTCTCCTCGTCCCTCGACCCTGCGCAGCACCCGGACGTCCATGTCGTCTCCGGTGACCCGCTCGCCTTCGTGCATTCCCTGAAGCGGCAACCTGGCGGCGATATCTGGCTCTGTGGAGGCGGGACGATCGCGGCGACGCTGGCGCCGGAGATCGATCGCCTGGTGCTGAAGCTCAGCCCCTTCGTGGTTGGGGAGGGAGTGCCCTTGTTCGCTGGCCCATTCGCCCCGTCGCACTGGCGGCTCACCCATCAGCGCACCCATGACATCGGCGTCGTGGTGCTGACGTACGACCGAGCTGAAGCGGGTTCCTGAACCCGTACCTCAAGCTGCGCGTCGTACCGACACGCAGGTGTCGGGGACGCCCATGCTGACAGGGCCGGAGACCCCGTCGGGGTGCATGCGGCAGCGTGGCACGCAACACCGCCGGGGTCACCTAGTGCTCATGCAGACCGAGCCACGGCGGCGGCGGGACCGGCGCCCAGCGCGGTGGACACCGCAGCGGCCAGCGTCGCCGTCGGCTGCGCCACGGCACCGGCGGAGTGCATGCCACGTACCCGTCCGGCCGTCTCAGCGCGGCGCCGTGCGCGTCGGCCGTCGCTGCCAGGCCTGGGACGGGTCGGGCCAGTGCGGCCCGGTACGGGCGAAGGTCCTCGGACTCGGCCAGCTGCCCGTCGCGCAGCGCGTCCACCAGGGCCGCAGCGACGGCTCGGTAGGTCCCGCCGCCCTGGACCGCTCTCCCGGTGAGCACCCGCATGCCGCTCTGCTCCGCGCGCTGAGCCACGACGGCGAGCAGCCTGGACTTCCCGATGCCGGCCTCCCCAGTGACGACCAGCACCCCACCGTTCCCCCTGGGGCTGGGAACCGGATGCGGCCAGCGCGGTCGAACCCGGCAGCACGACGGTCCAGTACGAGCTGATCCCCGACGGCGACGGCACGATCGTGCGCCAGACCCACAGCGACCTGCCCGTCG
Organism: Pseudonocardiales bacterium; assembly: GCA_013695005.1. Taxonomy (GTDB): domain Bacteria; phylum Actinomycetota; class Actinomycetes; order Mycobacteriales; family Pseudonocardiaceae; genus Pseudonocardia. The sequence continues at coordinate 5,825 of JACDBJ010000407.1, read as the reverse complement.
CCGATGCCGCCGCCGAGTACGCGCACGGCTGCGAGCACTACCTCGGGCGGCTGCAGATCGCCGCGCCCGGTGGCGGACGCCGCCAGGGATTCGTGGCTGACTGGCCGACGTGGACTGCCCAGCTCCGTTGAGTCCTCACGTCAGGTGACGCGAACGTAACCATCTGCACGTGCATCTGCACCTTGCGGTTAAGGGTCTTAAACAGAACGCTGGACCGCGTCGACCGATCCCAGGCCCCGATCGGGGGGATCCTGGATCTCTAGCCACTACGCGTGGAGGCAACGCGGATGAGTGTGCCACTGCCGCGGCCGCGCCGTCCGAGATGGGCGTCCGGCCGTCGCGGCGGAGCCACCGGTCGTCAGTGGCCATCGGCCACAACGGCACCGGATGCGGAGGTCGGCGGTGACGTTGACCCGGCCGGGTCGATCCGACCCGAGGTTGGCCGAACGGGTGCGCGTTTCCCATCAGCCGCCGTGTTGCGGCGGTGGGAGGAGCAGGACCGGAACGAGTCCGTGGAGGCGCCTGACGGGAAGGGACGCGTCGAGCCGACCGGATCGTCGCCAAGTCGGCGCGCTGGGTCGGCGCGTGCGGAAGTAGGCCAGACCGGCGCGCGGTTCCCTTCGGCCGCCTTCCGGCGACGGTGGGCCGCTGAGCAGCAGGGAGCAGCGGCACCGGACACCGAGCAGCACGCCGAGCCAGAGTCAACTACTGCGCCTTCACCTCGACCCGCACCGGCTCAGCCGGCGATCATCCCAGCCGAGCCGGAACCGGAGGACACACCGCTCGGCCCTGCGTCGGCGTCCGTCCGCCCGTACATCCTCACCGGTGGCCGCACCCAGACCAACCTTCACCTCGGCTTGGAGACGCTTGTATCGGCCCGCCGACCGGGGGCTGCGCTAGCCGGGATGACCGATGTCGCACACCAGGCAGTCATCGAGCTGTGTGCGCGGCCAACGTCTGTGGCCGAGGTCGCGGCGCTGATGACAGTGCCGCTGGGTGTAGCGCGGGTGCTGGTCGGCGACCTGGCGCAGTCCGGCGCATTGTTCGTGCACCGCAACCCGATGGCCGATGGCGTATCGGACGCAGCCTTCCTGTCTCGAGTCCTTCACGGGTTGCGCCGACTCTGAGACCCACCCTGGGTGCGAGTCCGAGCTGGGCTAACTCGAGGCCCGCGGTCTGTGACTGTCGGGGCCGCATCCCACGATCGGTGCAGTGGCAAGTAGATCGCTTGTCAACGAAGATCAGGTGCCGAGGATCGGGGGCCATTGATGAAACCCACCACCAAACCCATCGGCAGGGCACAGGAGGGCATCGACTCGCGCCGTGCCCGATACCCTCCCCCGGCCATTCGGTCGAAAGCGGCATCGCGCGCGTCTGGCCGGAGGCCGCGGTACGACCGGCCGCGCGCTCAAGGTGTGGCCGGACGGCTCGCGGGAGTAGAAGGCGTGGCCGTTGCCTCATTGAGCGGGCCAGTCGGCAGCAACTACGTGGTGCGAGCCGTGGTGCGAACCCCACAGAAATCAGGGCACATCACAGCCGCATCACACCCTCCACTGAACCCGGGGGCCGTTCAGAGTCCCGCAGAACGCTACGTACGTTGCCGGAGGCCACGGCTCCAGTCGTTGAAGAACTGCCTCAGCGTTTCGACCTCACCGGTAGGGACCGGGACCTCGTCGTCGACGAAGCGGGCGAGGGAGTCGAGCATGTCGGCGAATATCGCCGTGTCGAAGCCTGGATCGGTCCTCGCGGCCAGGTCGAGTAGGCGATCAGTGCCGTAGCGGGCGACCAGGGCGTAGACGTCGGCAAAGTCGCGGGCCTCAGCGCGGTCGAACAACGCCACGACTTTGCGACCCGCCAGCTCCGTGGGGTCCAGCGTCGGACCTGCAATGGTCATCGTCGCCGGGCACTCTGGTGCGGCATCCACAGCAAGATCGACGACAACGTTGTCGTCATTGCTCTCGATGACGAGCCTGACAAAGTCCTGCCCTTCGCGAACCGGCTCGGCGGCCCAGCCCCGCTGGCGGGCTGCCAGCTCCAACGCGGCACGGGCATTCGAGACCACACCGTGCCCGGGTGAGGTAAACAGATCGAGGTCTCGGGTCGGGCGCACCGTCAACCGCTGAGCGGCAAGAGCTGCACCACCGGCCAGCAGGAATCCTCGTGACGCCGACAGCGAGAAGAACAGCTGCGCGACCTCGATCTGAAACGGCGTCAACGCGATAGGTGCGCCAGACGCAGACGCCGACTCCTCGCTCACCCGACCGACGCCAACGCGGGGCCGGGAGCACCTCGGCGATCCAGGCCAGCGCCGCAGGTGTCGATCACCACCTGCCACACCTCACGGAGCGCTCGCGGCAGCACTAGGTCCGGCCAAGCATCGACCAAGAGCACGCCGTCGACGTAGCGAGAGAGCTCGGCCGGACCCCCTTCCCGCAGCACCACTTCGTACAACCGCGCCCGTTGCCGCCGGTCCCGCAAGTCGAAGACGCGTCCCGGAGTCGACCAGTTCACATGCAGCGGCAGCACGACCTTGGCAAGCGCCTGCGAAGCCGGCAGCCGCCACAGGCCTGACGCCACCCAGCCCGACCGGCCACGCCCAAGCCGATACTCACTCCACCGCACCTGCGGCACCACATCGAGTGTGAACCCAGCGGCAGCGAGCAATCGTGCGAACGTCTCGGCCGACGGGGACTTGCGCCCATGCTCATACGCCGACAACGTCGGCCGCGACGTACCGGCTCGTCGAGCCAGCTCCTGCTGGCTCAACCCGGCCGCCACCCGCGTTTCGCGGAGCAACGCTCCCGGGTTGCCCACCAATATCACCCCGAATATCACTAGTATCCGATCAGATACTATCACTCACCCAGCTGGTGAGACTTGCCGAACGTCGTCACCGGTGGCCTGCAGGTCGGGCAACCGGGCACGCAGGTCACCACGCCGAAAGCGTTGCGCACCGTGAGCTGGCGAAGGGGAAGGGCGAGCCGGCTGGAAGGTCGATCGGAGTCACTTACGAGTCGTTGCCGAACGCCGGAGGTGGCTTCTTCCTCGTGCTCGTGCGAAAGTAAGTCCACGGCCAAGACCACGGTCAATCGCTGGCCAGCGTTGCTGTGCGGGCGTCAAACTCGCCGTTTTTCGTGCTCCCGGCGGCGCCTGACGCTCGATGACGAGCGATGAGCGACCGCGGAACCACCGCTGACTGATCTCGCCCGCCAGCGTAGATCGCCGGCCGGGTGCCCTCCCGACCTTTGGTGCGCCGGCGCCGGATGCGGCGACTTGAGGTGGCTGTCATCGGCTCCTCGCGCAAGCCCGACCTCGTCGAAGAGGCAGTTTCTCACCCGTGCAGCAGGTACACCCGAGCCTACGGTGGGCCGTTCCTCTGCCTGATGACTGCCCCGACGATCAGCGCCAGCGACCAGCCGGCCCGGCTCGGTTCACCAGGCCGACGGCCTGTAGTCCTTGAGGAAGCAGCCGTAGAGGTCCTCGCCGAGCTCGCCGCGCACGATCGGGTCGTACACCCTGGCCGCACCGTCGACCAGGTCCAACGGCGCGTGGAAACCTTCGTCGGCGAGCCGCATCTTCGTTGGGTGCGGCCGCTCGTCGGTGATCCACCCGGTGTCGACGCTGGTCATCAGGATGCCAACGGTCGCAAGATCTGTGGCGCTGGTGCGGGTGAGCATGTTCAGCGCGGCCTTGGCCATGTTCGTGTGGGGGTGCCCTGGACCTTTGTAGGCGCGGCTGAACTGGCCCTCCATCGCGGATACGTTCACCACGTACCTCCGCCGGGCGGCGGCGGCTTCCATTGCCGGGCGTAACCGGCTGACCAGGATGAACGGTGCGGTCATGTTGCAGAGCTGCACCTCGAGCAGTTCGAGCGGGTCGACCTCGTGCACCCGTTGCACCCAGCTGTTCACGGCGTCGAGGTCGGGGACGAGACCGCCCGCGTCGATTGCGGTCTGCGCCGCGATCTGCTGCGCTGACGCCGAGCCGGCGGTGAGGGCGCGGCTGGTCAGCTCAGGCGGTGTCGGCAACTCCTGCTTGGCCGACTGTTGCTGGCCCGACCCGGGCTGGGCCACCGAGGCGGTGAGGGCCGCCGGATGGGCCGCGCTGGTCGCGCCGAAGGTGACCAGATCGGGCAACGGGCCGGCAGGCAGCGGGGCCGCCTCGGCCCGCACCAGGTGGCCGTAGGAGCCCGGGGATCGACGGACGGTCTGTGCGGCGTTGTTGATCAGAATGTCCAGCGGACCTTGCTGGGCTACCGAGTCGGCGAGCGCCACCACCTGAGCCGGGTCACGCAGGTCGATGCCGATGACCCGCAGCCGGTGCAGCCACTCCGCGCTGTCTGGCATCGCGGTGAACCGCCGGACCGCGTCGTGCGGGAACCGCGTCGTGATCGTGGTGTGCGCGCCGTCGCGGAGCAGTCGCAGCGCGATGTACATGCCGATCTTCGCGCGGCCGCCGGTGAGCAGCGCACGCCGCCCGGCCAGCTCGGTCCGCGCATCGCGGCGGCTGCGGTTGAGCGCGGCGCACGGCGGGCATAGCTGGTGGTAGAAGGCGTCGACCTGCTGGTACCGGTTCTTGCAGGTGTAGCAGGACCGCGCGCGCAGCAGGGTGCCCGCGATCGCCCCGCTTGTCGTCGTCGCCAGCGGGATGCCGTGGGTTTCGTCGTCGATGCGTCCCGGTGCGCCGGTTGCGGTCGCTTCGGTGACCGCCCGGTCCGCGGCGGCGATGGCGTCGCGCCGCTGCGCCCGTCGCCGGATCTTGAGCGTCTTGTAGACCTTCGCGCTGGCCCGGCGCACCGCGACCGCGTCGGCGTGATCCACCGGCAGGTCGTCGAGCTCGGCGAGCACCCGGATGCAGACGTCCAGCTCGGCCGGGTCGATGCCTGCCGGCTGGCCGGGGTCCAGGTCGGCCCCGGTCCGGCGGTCCTCGGTCGTGGTCATGCCAGTCGCCATCTCGTCCGGTGTCTGTGGCCTCACGGCACTCTACGGACCCCAAACCGCCGGGCGCTCCCTCACCCGGAGCGGTGCAGCGACGGCAAGGTCGAGAACTACGACGACGAAGACGTAGTCCCGCTACCACAGTGCGACTATCAGCTCGGTCGATCTGTTGATCACCCAAGATCCATCCACGGTCTACTCCACGCTTTCGGGTAGCGCGAGCCGGTCCAAGGCCGCGCCGGCCAGACCGGGCCAGAGCGGACGCGGAGTGGGGTGGGACGCCAGTGGCGCAAGGCAGTTCCGGCGCGACGTGGCACGATCTCGCAGGTGACCAGCAGACCCGCCGCGGCGCAGCACCTGCGCGACCTCGCGCGGCTGCGCCGGGTCCGCGACCGGATCGACCGGGAGTACGCGCAGCCGCTGGACGTCGAGGCGCTGGCCCGCGGCGTGCACATGTCGGCCGGGCACCTCAGCCGCGAGTTCCGGCTCGCCTACGGCGAGTCGCCGTACGGCTACCTCATGACGCGGCGCATCGAGCGCGCGATGGCGCTGCTGCGTCGTGGCGATCTCAGCGTCACCGAGGTCTGTTTCGCGGTCGGCTGCGCCTCGCTGAGCACCTTCAGCACCCGTTTCACCGAGCTGGTCGGCATGCCGCCCAGCGCTTACCGGCGCGACGCGACGCGTGCGACGGCGGGGATGCCGTCCTGCGTGGCGAAACAGGTGACCAGACCGATCAGGAATCGAGAAGCGCCAGCCCCCGAGCCGCACGAAGAATGACTGCCATGGACATCGAGCAAGACGAGCTGGCGCCGGTAAGGTCGGTGCACAGGGTCGGCCGGATCATGGGAGAGAAGGCCGAGGTGCTCTTGCTGGACTGCGGCCACTTCG
>JACDBJ010000404.1 GCA_013695005.1 Pseudonocardiales bacterium | reverse complement strand
TCGCCCTGGACGCCGTCGTCGCCTACGTCGACGACGAACTGTCCGCGGCCGCCCGGTCCAGGGCGCAGGACCACCTCAGCCGGTGCCGCGACTGCGGCGCGGAGGTGGTGGCCCAGTACCAGGCCCGTACCGCCCTGCGTGGCGCCGCGACGCCATCGCCGTCGTCGTCGTTGCTGCACACCTTGCGCTCGATCCCGCAGGACGCCGAGCTGCCGGAGCAACCAGCCGGCCTCGCGATCGGCGCCGACGGCCAGTTCGTCACCCTGCTCCGCGAGCAACCCGCACCCCTGAACCCGCCGATGTCCACACAGCTTGCGGCGCCGGTGGCGGCACCGCCCGCCGGGCGGCGCTCGGCCACCAGCCGGCGGGTCCGGCTCGGGGCAGGCGTCATGGTCTCCGGTCTTGCGCTCGGCGCGTTGGTGGTCGGCGCGACGCCCAGTCCGGGCGGCTCCGCCGGCACCGGCACCGGCTCGCCTGGCGCGGTCCGCTCGGCGTTCGACGCCCAGCTGCAGCTCGGCGGCGTGCACGGCTCGCGTGTCACCCCGACCGCGACACCGGCGTCCACGCTCGCACCGGCGCGACGCTGACCGCCCGACCATGAGCCAGACGCCCCCACGGCTCGGGCCTCGCCCATTGAGCCGTCCCGAGGTCGACGAGCAGGAAGGTGCCGTCTTCGGGCGCCCGGACGGTGTGCGCGGGGCGTTCGACGCCACCGCCGAGAAGGCCGGCCCCACGGGCAGCTCCGGTATCACCACCGTCCCACCACCCGCCGCGCTGGCCGGCGCCTTCGGCCGGCCCGAGACCGAGCAGGGCGACCTCCAGCGGCCCCCCGGAGACGGCGAGAAGGGCGACCCGGAACCCGACCCGTTCTGGGACCCGGCCGCCTCGACCGACCCGTGGCGCAACCCGTCGACGGCCCCGCACCTCGGACCGCCGCCCGAGCCCGCCCTGAACGGCTCTGCGATCGCACCCGGCGAGGGCGCGCGGCTCTCGGTCCGGGAGGTGCTCTTCGGCCGCAGGGTGACGCCGAACGCCTTGCTGCTGCTCGCGGCGATCGCACTGGTCATCGGCGCCATCGGCGGACTCGTCGGGCGGCTGACCGCCAGCGGCGCCCGCTCGCTGAGCGACCCGCTGGCCACCATCGCGCCGGTCACCGAGGCCAAGGAGCGCCCGCCGGGATCGGTGGCCGACATCGCCGCCCGGGTGGTGCCCGCGGTGGTGTCCATCGAGATCAGGGTGGGCAACCAGGGCGGCACCGGCTCCGGCGTCGTGATCGACGGCGACGGTCATGTGCTGACCAACAACCACGTGGTGGCGATGGCGGCGGAGAACAAGGGCGCCGAGCTCAAGGCGATCTTCCACGACGGCACCCGGGCCACCGCCGCGATCGTCGGCCGCGACCCGAAGACCGACCTCGCCGTGCTCAAGGTCTCGCTGGCCAACCCGGTCGTGGCCCAGCTCGGCTCCAGCGGCACCCTCGCGGTCGGCGACGGCGTGATCGCGGTCGGCTCGCCGCTCGGCCTGGTCGGCACCGTCACCGACGGGATCGTCAGCGCGATCAACCGGCCGGTGCGCCTGGACGGCGGGGGCAACGACGCCAGCGCGGTGATCGACGCGATCCAGACCGACGCGGCGATCAACCCGGGCAACTCCGGCGGGCCGCTGGTCGACTCCACCGGTGCGGTCGTGGGGATCAACACGGCGATCCGCACCTTCGGCCAGGGCGAAGGTGGGTCGATCGGCCTCGGCTTTGCCATCCCGATCGACGACGCACGCCGGATCGCCGAGGAGCTGATCCGAACCGGTGCGGTCAAGCATGCGGATATTGCCGTGAACGCCCGCGCGGTCACCGACGGCACCACCGACGGCGCCCAAGTGCAGAACGTGCGCGCCGGGGGACCGGCAGCGGCCGCGGGTGTCCTCGACGGGGACGTGCTCGTCAAGTTCGGCGACCGGCGGATCGGCAGCGCGGACGAGCTGATCGTCGCGGTCCGCGAACGCAAGGTCGGCGAGGCGGTGAGCGTGCAGCTCGTGCGCGACGGGCGACCGCTGGTCGTCACGATCACCCTCGGTTCCGACTAGGGAACTAGGCTGGCTACATGTTCGACAGCATCGGGTGGGGCGAGATCCTGGTGCTGGTCGTGGCCGGGTTGTTCATCCTCGGCCCGGAGCGGCTGCCGTCGGCGGCGGCGTGGCTCGGCAAGACCGTGCGCCAGCTCAGGGGTTACGCCTCCGGTGCCCGTGACCAGCTGCGCAGCGAGCTGGGCCCCGAGTTCGACCAGTTCCGCGAGCCGCTCAACGAGCTCCGCGGGCTGCGTGGGATGGACCCGCGGCGCGCGGTGACCCGCTCGCTGTTCGACGACGACCCCGCTCCGATCAAGCCCAACGACTTCCCCGCCGGCTCCACGGCGGGGTCCACGGTGGCATCCAACGGGGGATTCAACGGTGGCACCCCGGCGCAGCATCCGGCCGTCGAGCCGGCGCGCGAGCTCGCGCCGGGTGAGCGCCCGCCGGTCGACCCCGACGCCACCTGAGGCGGGGGCCGCTAACGGCCCGTCGGCGTGATCGACAGCGACATGCCGGCAAGTCCGCGGGCCCGCACCGCGAGCTTCTCCGCGACACCGCTCAGCGCCCGCGCGGCCGCCGTCTCCGGCGCGGACAGCACCAGCGGCGTTCCCTCGTCGCCGGACTCGCGCAGCCGGGGGTCCAGCGGCACCTGACCCAGCAGCGGCACGTCGGCCCCGAGCATCGTCGACAACGACCCGGCGACCGCCTTGCCGCCCCCGGAGCCGAAGACCTCCATCCGCTGCCCGTCGGGCAGCTCCAGCCACGACATGTTCTCCACCACGCCGACCAGCCGTTGCCTGGTCTGCAGGGCGATCGAGCCGGCGCGCTCGGCGACCTCGGCGGCGGCCAGCTGCGGGGTGGTCACGACGAGGATCTCGGCGGTCGGCACCAGCTGGGCGCAGGAGATCGCCACGTCGCCGGTGCCGGGCGGCAGGTCCATCAGCAGGACGTCCAGGTCACCCCAGAACACGTCGGCGAGGAACTGGTGCAGCGCCTTGTGCAGCATCGGCCCGCGCCACACCACGGCGCTGTTGCCCGAGGTGAACATGCCGATCGAGATCACCTTCAGCCCGTGCGCCTGCGGCGGCATGATCATGTTCTCGACCTTGGTGGGCAGGCTGGTCACGCCGAGCATCCGGGGCACCGAGTGCCCGTAGATGTCGGCGTCCACCACCCCGACCGACAGCCCGCGCGCGGCCATCGCGGCGGCGAGGTTGACCGTCACCGATGACTTGCCGACGCCGCCCTTGCCGGAGGCGACGCAGTACACCCTGGTCAGCGAGCCGGGCTCGGCGAACGGGATGACCGCGTCGTTGCCGGGACCGCGCAGCTGCTTGCGCAGGGCCGTGAGCTTCTCGGCGCTCATCACGTCCAGCTCGACGCGCACGGCGTGCACGTCAGGCACCGCCGACGCGGCCGCGGTGACTCGCTGGGTGATCGTCTCGCGCATCGGGCAGCCGGCGACGGTCAGCCAGATGGCGACGTCGGCCGTGCCGTCGGCGGTCATGGAGATGCCCTTGACCATGCCGAGCTCGGTGATGGGTCGCCGGATCTCGGGATCCTCGACCCCGGCGAGGGCCGCCCGGATCGCCTCGACTGTGTGGTCCTGAGCGGAGGTGGTCATCGTCCGCCATGCTACGTGCCGGATGAGCCCCGGCTCCGTGCCTGCCGCCCGCGCTCGGGCTCGGCCCGCTCGGGGTGCAGCTCGCTGCGCAGGCGTTCGACCACCCGGTCCAGCTCGGTACGCAGGAAGTCGCGGGTCACCACCTCGCCGACGGCCAGCCGCAGCGCGGCCAGCTCCCGCGCCAGGTACTCGGTGTCGGCCTTCGTCTGGGCGGCGCGGGCCCGGTCCTCCTCCAGCGAGATGCGGTCCCGGTCGTCCTGCCGGTTCTGGGCCAGCAGGATCAGCGGCGCGGCGTACGCGGCCTGGGTGGAGAACGCGAGGTTCAACAGGATGAACGGGTACGGGTCCCAGCGCAGGCTCACCGCGAAGATGTTGAGGATGATCCACACGATGACCAGCACGGTTTGGATTGCCAGGTAACGCCCGGTCCCCAGGAACCGGGCAACGCGCTCGGTCAGCGAGGCGAAAGCCTCGCGGTCGAAGCCGAGTCGCAGTGACCGGGCGACCCGTGGCTGGTCCAGCCGCCGGCTCGAGTGCAGCTCAGGCACGGCGCGCTCCTTCGTTGATTGCGACGTCCGCGGCACCGTCGGGCTCGCCGAGCCGGTCGCGCCAACCCCGCGGCAGCAGGTGGTCGAGCAGGTCGTCGACGGTGACCGCGCCGAGCAGGTGGTCCTCGTCGTCCACCACCGGCCCGCTGACGAGGTTGTACGCCGCGAAGTAGCGGGTGACCTCGCCGAGCGACGCGTCGGGCGCGAGG
>JACDBJ010000369.1 GCA_013695005.1 Pseudonocardiales bacterium | reverse complement strand
GGCAAGGGCGCAGCCAGCGCAAGCCGGCCGGCCCGCCGCCCACCGCGGCGCACGATCCCGGACCGCGGCGCCGTCCTCTAGCCGCCCAGCCCGCCACCCATGTGGCAAAACATGTGCTCAGCGGATGATGTGCCACACGAGTGCGGGGGTGGCGCGACGCGGCGGGGCGCGCATCGGCTCAGTTGCGGACGCGGGGCGGGCGTAGCTCGCGCGGCAGCGAGAAGATCAGCGTCTCCTCGGCGGTGTTGATCTCCTCCACGTCGTCCCAGCCCCGCTCGGCGAGCCAGCCGAGCACGCCCTGCACGAGGCTCTCCGGCACCGACGCGCCGCTGGTCACGCCGACCGTCTCGACCCCGTCGAGCCACGCCTCGTCGATCTCGCGGGAGTAGTCGACCAGGTACGCCGACCCGGCACCTGCGGAGAGCGCCACCTCGACCAGCCGCAACGAGTTCGACGAGTTGCGCGAACCGACGACGATCATCACGTCGCAGCGCGCCGCCATCGCCTTGACGGCCACCTGGCGGTTCTGGGTGGCGTAGCAGATGTCGTCGCTCGGTGGGTCCTGCAATGTGGGGAACCGCTCGCGCAGCAGGCGGACGGTCTCCATCGTCTCGTCGACCGACAGCGTGGTCTGTGACAGCCACACGACGCGGTCGGGGTCGCGGACCTCGACGGCCGCCACATCCTGCGGGTGCTCGACGAGCTGGATGTTCTCCGGCGCCTCGCCGGAGGTGCCCTCGACCTCCTCGTGGCCGTGATGGCCGACCAGCAGGATGTCGAAGTCCTCGCGGGCGAACCGCTTGGCCTCCTGGTGCACCTTGGTCACCAGCGGGCAGGTCGCATCGATGGTGTGCAGACTCCGCTGCTTGGCGGCGGCGTGCACGCTGGGTGCGACGCCGTGCGCGGAGAACACCACGACAGCGCCCTCGGGCACCTCGTCGACGTCGTCGACGAACACCGCCCCGCGCTCGGACAGCGTCTCCACGACGTGCAGGTTGTGCACGATCTGCTTGCGGACGTACACCGGCGGGCCGTGCTGCTCCAGTGCCTTCTCCACGGCGATGACCGCGCGGTCGACGCCTGCGCAGTACCCGCGGGGCTTGGCCAACAGGACACGCTTGCGGTCGCCACGCTGGTCGAGCTGATCGTCTGAGCTGGCCATACAACCCACCCTAGCTACGCCACAATGGCCATCGGGCCGAGTCGGCGGCCAACGTCGTGAGCCTGCTCACCGCAGTGCCGTGCGCCATCCGCCGCTGACAGCGTGACCTGGGCGCGCAAGAATGTCGGTATGAGTCCGCTGCCGATGCCGCTGCGGGTCGCCGCAGGCCTGGTCGCCGTCACCATCGAGAAGGCCCAGCAACTACCGCGTCAAGTGGTTGAGCTGCCGGTGACGGCCGTGAGCCAGGTCATGCAGATCTCCATGCGCGTGCAACAGCGCATCACCGACCTGGCGATCAAGGGCGACCGTGCGATCAGTTCGCTCCGGCCGGTGGACGACAACCCCAGCTGGGCCACCTTCGACGACGAGGCGCCGGCGCGACCCGCGGAGGAACCCGCTGAGCCGGTCGGCGAGCTGCCCGTCGAGGAGCCGAGCAACGGCTCGGTCACCGACCTGCGGCCGCCCGCCAGGGACGCCACCACTGCCGGCGCACCCGCCGGACTGCCCGGCTACGACCAGCTGAGCCTTGCGCAGCTGCGCGCGCGGCTTCGCCGGCTCAGTGTCGAGCAGCTCACCGAGCTGCTGGCGTGGGAGACCGCACACCAGGACCGGCCGGCGTTCGTGACCATGCTCGGGAACCGGATCTCGACCGTCACCGATCTGTGAGCGTCGCAGGAGTCGAGCCGACCGCCGGGAACAAAGGCGCACCGGCCACCAGCGCCGAGCAACCGTGGCCGGTACGGACCGTCGCCCGCAAGATCTCCGAGTGGATCGACCGGCTCGGCGCGGTCTGGGTGGAGGGCCAGCTCACCCAGGTCACCGCCCGGCCCGGCACCTCGACCGCGTTCCTCGTGCTGCGCGACCCGGCCGCGGACGTCTCGCTCAAGCTGACCTGCCCGCTGCAGGTGCTCCGCGACGCCGGCTCGGCGGCCGCCGAGGGCAACCGCGTCGTCGTGCACGGCAAGCCGATGTTCTACTTCGGGCGCGGCACGCTGAGCCTGCGGGTGGACGAGATCCGCGCGGTGGGCATCGGGGCGCTGCTGGCCCGGGTCGAACGGGTCCGCGCGCTGCTCGCCGCCGAGGGGCTGTTCGACCCGGCGCGCAAGCGCAGGCCACCGCTGCTGCCGGGGCTGGTCGGCCTGATCACCGGACGGGCGTCGGCCGCCGAGCGCGACGTCGTGTCCAACGCCACCGGGCGCTGGCCCGCAGTGCGCTTCCGGGTGTGCCACACCGCCACCCAGGGTGCGCTCGCGGTGCCCCAGATCCTCGACGTGCTCGCCGCACTGGACCGCGACCCCGCGGTCGAGGTGATCGTGCTCGCCCGCGGCGGCGGCAGCGTCGAGGACCTGCTGCCGTTCTCCGACGAGTCGCTGTGCCGGGCGGTGGCCGGCTGCCGCACGCCCGTGCTGTCGGCGATCGGCCACGAGCAGGACGCGCCGCTGGTCGACCACGTCGCCGACGTGCGGTGCTCGACGCCCACCGAGGCCGGGCGACGGCTCGTCCCGGACGTCGCCGAGGAGGGCTCCCGGATC
>JACDBJ010000348.1 GCA_013695005.1 Pseudonocardiales bacterium | reverse complement strand
GATCGACGGCGGGCTCGGCCCGGCCGACCGGTGGGAACCCCCGCGGGTCGGTGATCGGGTCGGCTGTCGAGCCGGCGTGGCTGCTCGGCGGGACGGGGGAGGAACCGGTCCACGCCCGCGCGTCCGTCCAGCTCGGCACGCCGGGAGGGGCACCGGAGACCGGCGAGTCGAAGCGTGGGATGGCATGCCGCAGGGCGGCGCTGGGCTCCCGCTGCAACGGTGGTGACGGCGCCGACGGCTGGGGCGGTGGAGGCGCCGCCCAGGCCTCCGTCGCCGGGACGGGTTCGTCGTAGTAGTCGTAGTCGTCCTCGTACGGGTCAGGCTCGTTCGCGGACCACCAGCCCTGCGAGGCGCGCTGACGTCGGGACGTCGGGCGCCGCCCGAAGCCGCGGAACAGAGGCATCGCGCTCACCCGCCCGCCCGGCCCGCGCCGTGACCGACGACCTCGACGGCGTCGGACCGCTCGCTGTCCTGCGCGATCCCAGCCAAGATCGTGCGTTCGGCGTCGGTCATCTCGGACCCCGCGACGACGATCACCAGCGTCGTCGGCGTGCTCCACGGGTCGGCCGGTTCGCTCATGCTCTACCTCTCCCGGTGCCGGTCAGCGGTGCTTCGCCGGACCGGTCACGGCCGTCATCGGCGGCCGCTCACAGCGGGTAGCGGACGTCGGCCATCCTGACCGAGGGGTCTGCGGGGAACTGGCGAACGAGATGTCTCTTCGCTATCGCACAGTCGATCAGCGGCGGCGACCGACGGCCGCGTAGATCAGCTGCGGGGGAGCTCCCAGGCGTGCACGGGCTCGTTGGCCGCCATGCCGTCCAGGTAGCGGTCGAGCATGCCGCGGATCGCTGCCGGCCGGTCCCGGCCACGGCTCTCCAGCGTCTCGACCGTGCCGACCTGCCACGCCGCTCCGGTCTGCCGGTTGGCGCAGCGCTGTTCGATCACGTCCAGGTAGCGGTCCGCCACCGAGGTGGAAACCCCCCACCCGGCCAGCCCGTCGGCGGCCATCGGCAGCAGCGTCCGCAGCATCAGCTCGTCCGGCCGGACCCAGCCGAGCTCCGGCCAGTACAACGACGCGTTCATGCCGTACCGGGCGGCGATCTTGAAGTTCTCCCCGGCGGCCTCGAACGGCAGCCGGGTCCACAGTGGCCGCTCCTGCTCGGCGAGGACACGCAGCAGCCCGTAGAAGAAGATCGCGTTCGCCATCGTGTCCACGATCGTCGGGCCAGCCGGAAGCACGCGGTTCTCCACGCGGAAGTGCGCCATCCCGTCCACGGTGTCGTAGACCGGCCGGTTCCAACGCCAGATCGTCCCGTTGAGCAGCCGCATCTCGGTGAGCTCCGGCGCCCGGCCGGCAGCAAGCTCGGCTAGCGGGTCCTCGGGCTCGCAGATCGGGAGCAACGCCGGGAAGTAGCGGCTGTTCTCCTCGAACTGCTCCTGGATCGAGTTGATCCACTTCTCGCCGAACCACACCCGGGGGCGCACGCCCTGGTTGCGCAGCTCCACCGAGCGCACGTCACACGCCTGCTTGAACAGCGGGATCCGGGTCTCGGCCCACAGCAGCTTGTCCAGCAAGAACGGCGAGTTGGCGCCGACCGCCAGCTGCACGCCGGCCAGGCACTGTGACGCGTTCCAGTACGCGCCGTAGGCGTGCGGCGGAACCTGCAGGTGCAGCTGCGTCGCCGTGCAGGCAGCCTCGGGAGCGATCGTCTCGAAGTCGGCGATCAGGTGCTCGGCCACGCGGCCGCCGAGCCCGGACCCCTCGATGTCCAACCGGAACGGCTCTCCGCGGGCTTCGAGCATCTGCTCGTTGAGCAGCTCATAGCGCGGTCTGGGCGACATCCGCTCGGAGACCAGGTCCTCCGCGCGCAGCGTGGGCAGGATCCCGATCTGCACGACGCGTGCCCCGAACGCCTGCGCCTTCGCCTCCGCGACGCTCACCGTGTCCAGCAGGTGCCGTTCCAGCTCCAGCGCTGCGTCACCGGGCAGGGCGCGCGGCGGGACGTTGATCTCCAGGTTCCAGCGTCCGAGCTCGGTGGTGAACTCCTCGGCGCCGACGGCGTCCAACACCGCGGCGTTGGCGAGCGCGGGCAGCAGCTCACTGTCGACCAGGTTGAGCTCGAGCTCCAACCCGGTCATCGGGCGGGCAGGCGCATCGAACGGGCAGTCGCGGACCAGCTGGGCGAGAGCGTCGAGGCATTGCCGGACCTTGACGCGATACCGGTGCCGGTCGCTCCGGCGGAAGCCGGTACGGCCGACGTCTTGGCCCATCGAGCATTGCCTCCGCGTGATGTCGGTGGCCGAGGCGGGGCCGGCCAGGGCTGGGCGGAGGTCCCACGGTGACACATCCGCCCTGTTCGGGGCTACGGCTGACCGGATGACGGTGCCGTCCACCTGCGACTATCCGACTGGGACCATTCGGCCATGCCGGCTGGGCCGCTCGCTACCGAGATCACCGATCCCGACGACCCGCGCCTGGACGACTTCCGCGACCTGGCGACCGCCGACCGCCGACCCGACCGCCCCGGTGGGCGCGGGCTGGTGATCGCCGAGGGCGTCGTCGTGGTGCGCCG
>JACDBJ010000337.1 GCA_013695005.1 Pseudonocardiales bacterium | reverse complement strand
CACCGGCCCAACCCTGCGGGGTCAACCGCCCCGCCGCCGGGCTCGCCAGCGCGTCGGTGATGACCTCCACATGCCGCAAGCTGACCTCACCGGCAGCGAAGACCTTCGCGGTGGCCGGTAGCCGCGGCGGGCAGACCTGCCCGTCCAACGTGCGCCGTTCGATAACTTGCTCGGCCACCCGCACCCGCCGCACGGCCAGCGCCGTGTCGCAGCCCAGAAGATCCGCCACCGCAAACCCCGGCCGGGTGTAACCGCGCTCGGTGAACGTCCCGTCGGCGTCCAACCCGGCGATCAACTCGACAGAGAGCTGCTCGAGCTGGCGGGTCAACGACTCACACACCGCCAACACCGCAATACGCGTATCACCATCAGCCGAAGAATCCGACGCACCCGCAACGCCGCAATACCATCCACCAAGGAACGGTAAGCGTCTGCCAGTGGGCCGTCGGACATGAACCAATTATGGCGACCGGGTCTGACAATTCTGGAGCGAGCCAACGAGTATTCTGGTTGCCATTCGAACGTGCCCGGGCCAGCGTCTCGACTTGAGTAAGCCAACCAACGCAGACAACAACTCGACCGGCCGTCGAGGCCGCTTTGAAGCGCTCGGCTACCCTCGGGAGTCGTGAGTTTCGAAGGGTTTGACCTCGTCGTCGTCGGCTCCGGCTTCTTCGGGCTGACGGTGGCGCAGCGGGCGGCGGACGAGCTCGGCAAGCGGGTCCTCGTGCTCGATCGGCGCCACCACATCGGCGGCAATGCCTACTCCGAGCCCGAGGCCGAGACCGGCATCGAGGTGCACCGCTACGGCGCGCACCTGTTCCACACGTCCAACAAGCGGGTGTGGGACTACGTCAACCGGTTCACCGACTTCACCGGGTACCAGCACCGGGTCTTCACGATCTACCAGGGCCGGGTGTACCCGATGCCGGTCAACCTGGCGACGATGTGCGAATACTTCGGCCGCTACCTCACCCCGCAGCAGGCCCGGAAGCTCGTCGCCGAGCAAGCTTCCGAGATCGACGCCGCCAACGCGTCCAACTTCGAGGAGAAGGCGATCTCGCTGGTGGGCCGCCCGCTCTACGAGGCCTTCTTCAAGGGCTACACCGCCAAGCAGTGGCAGACCGACCCGCGCGAGCTGCCGGCTGCGGTCGTCACCCGCCTGCCGGTGCGCTACACCTTCGACAACCGCTACTTCAGCGACACCTACGAGGGCCTGCCCGTCGACGGCTACACAGCGTGGCTGCAATGCATGGCCGAGCACGAGAAGATCGACGTCCGGCTGTCGACCGACTTCTTCGACGTCCGGGACGAGATGGTCAGGCAGAACCCCGGCATCGTCACCGTCTACACCGGCGCGCTGGACCGCTACTTTGACTACGCCGAGGGCGAGCTGGGCTGGCGCACGCTGGACTTCGAGCAGGAGGTCCTGCGTGACACCGGTGACTTCCAGGGCACGCCGGTGATGAATTACGCCGACCTCGACGTGCCCTACACCCGCATCCACGAGTTCCGGCACTTCCATCCGGAGCGGGACTACGTCCAGGACAAGACGGTGATCTTCCGCGAGTACTCACGGTTCGCGGCCCCTGGTGACGAGCCGTACTACCCGATCAACACCGCCGAGGACCGCACCAAGCTGGAGCGCTACCGCGAACTCGCCCGGAAAGAGACCGCGAACCGCGGTGTGGTGTTCGGTGGTCGCCTAGGCACCTACAAGTACCTTGATATGCACATGGCGATCGGTTCCGCCCTCACCATGTTCGACAACAAGATCGCCCCACATTTCACGGAGGGCCGGCCGCTGGACAGCGCTGCCAGCTCCGACCACCCCAACGCAGAGGACTGATCGCCGATGACCGACCTGGCTACCACCGAGCAGGCCGTAGCGGCCTCCGCGCAAGCAGCGAAGGCCGAGCTGGCCGCCGAGCCGCGCGCGGACTCCGGCAGCCGGCTGCAACGGGTGATCCTTCCGCGGCCCGGTGACCCGCTCACGGTCCGAGCGCTCTACGTCGACGAGCACGCCGACAACCCCCGCCGCGCCGGAGCCCCGACGCGCACCACGCTGCGGATGCCGGCCCAGGCCGAGATCTCCTTCGCGACGTACTTCAACGCCTTCCCGGCCAGCTACTGGCGCCGGTGGACGACGCTGAGCCAGGTCGAGCTGCGGCTGGCCGTCGACGGCGAGTGTCGCGTCGACGTCTACCGCTCCAAGGCCGACGGCGCCCAGGTGCACGTCTGCGGCGAGGTGCTCTCCGGCGACGGGAAGACCGCGCGGTTCCCGCTGGACCTGCAGTATTTCGAGGACGGCGGCTGGTACTGGTTCGACCTGACCACCGCGGACGCCGACGTCACGCTGCTGCACGGAGGCTGGTTCTCGCCGGCGGAGGCACCGGGGCGGGCGAGCGTCGCGATCGGCATCTGCACGTTCAACCGACCTGACGACTGCGTCGCCGCACTCACCGCGCTCGGTGAGGACGCCGAGGTCACCGATGCGATCGAGGCGATGATCGTCACCGACCAGGGCAACCGAAAGGTGCGCGACGCCGACGGGTTCGCCGCCGCGGCGGCCGCGCTCGGCGACAAGCTGCGCACCCACGACCAGCCCAACCTCGGCGGCTCCGGCGGGTTCGCCAGGGTGATGCACGAGGCGATGAGCCGCACGGACTGCGAGCAGATCCTGCTGATGGACGACGACATCGTCATCGAGCCCGACTCGGTGCTGCGACTGATCGCGTTCTCGCGCTTCGCCGAGCACCCGGCGATCGTCGGCGGCCACATGCTCAACCTGCAGGCCCGCTCCGAGCTGCGCGCTATGGGCGAGGTCGTGGACCACTCGCGGTTCGTCTGGGCGCCGGCGCCGAACGTCCGCTACGACCACGACTTCGCCCGCAAGCCGCTGCGCAGCAAGGCCTCCCGCAAGCTGCACCGGCGCGTCGACGTCGAGTACAACGGCTGGTGGATGTGCCTGATCCCGCGGGTGGTGGCCGAGAAGATGGGGCTGCCGCTGCCGCTGTTCATCAAGTGGGACGACTCGGAGTACTCGTTGCGCGCGCAGGAGGCGGGGCACCCGACGGTGAGCCTGCCCGGCGCGGCCGTGTGGCACATGCCGTGGTCCAACAAGGACGACGCCAAGGACTGGCAGGCCTACTTCCACCTGCGCAACAGGCTGGTGGTGGCCGCCCTGCACGGCGACTTCGAGCGGCCCACGGCCATGATCAAGTCAAACCTGAAGGGCACGCTGGCGCACCTGATGTCGCTGGAGTACTCGACGGTGGCGCTGCAGCTCATGGGGCTGCGTGACTTCCTCAAGGGCCCCGACGCGCTGTTCGGCTCGCTGCCCGTCGCGCTGGCGCAGGCCAGGCAGGAGCGCGCGAAGTTCCCCGACGGCGTGGTGTTGCCCTCGGCCAAGGACCTCCCGATGCCGTCCATGCATCCGGCGCAGGCCGCCAGCATGCTGCGTAAGCCGAAGGGCCCGATCCGCTACGGACTGCGGCTGCTGCGGGGCCTGGTGCACAACGTGGTGCCGGTCAAGCGCGAGCACCACCAGCGGCCGCAGCTCAACGTCGCCGCGCAGGACGCGCGCTGGTACCTGCTGTCGCAGTTGGACGGCGTGACCGTCGGTACGGCCGACGGGCGTGGCGTGGTCTATCGCAAGCGCGATCCGCAGGTTTTCTGGCACCTGCTGCGCCAGTCGGTGGCCCTGCACGCGCGGCTCGGTCGGGAGTTCCCCCGACTGCGCCGGCAGTACCGCGAAGCCATGCCGCGACTCACCGGCGCCAAAGGTTGGACAAACGTGTTCGAGGCTGACGGACGGTAGTCGAGGACCACTCGTCAAGCCCAGATCAGTCACTGTCGGTACCCGAACGACCACTCCATAGCGGCAACACCGGACGCTCGGAACAGCTCGTTACTGGGCTGTGACCTGCGACGTTCCCACTCGAACAGTTCCCGGCGGCCCGCCGAACCCCCGCCGCCCCGTGTGGGCGGAGAAGACGTTGCGCCGGCCCGAGGCGGCCACAGAACGTAGTTCCGCCACAGCCCCAGCCGCCGGCTCCGTCGACGTCCCGGTCCCCCGCCGCGAGATCAGGGCGCGTACCGGGCTGCGGTTGTTCGCCGCGCTGTGGGTGGTGCTGTTCCATTTCCACTTCACCCCCGGAGCCGCCGTCGCCGCGGTGTACGAGCCGCTGGCCCCGTTCATCGGGACGGGCGCGCTGGGGGTGGACCTGTTCTTCATCCTGAGCGGCTTCGTGATCGCGCTGACCTACCTGGACCGGCTCGGGCCGCGTCCGCGGATGCGCCCGACGGTCAGCTACCTCTGGGCGCGGATGAGCCGGATCTGGCCGGTCTACGCGGTGGTCACCACCCTGTTCGGCGCCTTCGTGGTGACGAAGATGCTCGCCGGCACCGACAGCAACGTCGCCTTCCAGCCGGTGCAGCCCGAGGTCAGCATCGCCAGCTGGCTGGAGCAGATGTTCATGGTCCAGATGTGGGCGCGGCCCAGCCACGACGGCGCCTCCTGGGTGGGTCCGGCGTGGTCGCTGTCGGCGGAGTGGTTGGTCTACCTGCTGTTCCCGCTGTTTGCGTGGGCGTTCGTGCGCGCCGCCCGGCTGAGGCGGTGGGTGCTGGCCGTCGCCGCGGTGGGCGTCCTGTTGCCGATGGCCTGGGTGTCGCTGCGCACCGGCACCCCGTACTTCTCCTTCAGCTGGCTCGTGCGGGTCCTGGGTGGGTTCTTCAGCGGCGTGCTGGCCTACCTGGTGGTGCGGCGGCTCCCGCGCACCGAGCGGGTGCGGCGGTGGGCCACGTGGGTGGCGTGGGCGGCGGTGCTCGCCATCCCGGTCGGGTTGTGGCTCGGCGCGAAGGTGGCTCCTGGCGAGCAGCGCGGCGGCGCGGTGATCGTGGTGTTCCCGGTGCTGATCGCCGCGCTGGCGCTCACCGACCGCGGCCCCGCCCGGTTGCTGTCCACCCGCTGGGCGGTGCACGGCGGCCGGATCTCCTACAGCCTCTACATCGTGCACATCGCGCTCTTCGAGGTGTTCTGGACGGCGATGCACCGCTTCGGGGTGCTGGCCGCCGACACCACGCTAGCCACCATCGCGTCCCCGCTCGTGCCGCTGATGGCCGTCCTGGCGGCGCACCTGCTGTGGCGCTACGTCGAGGAACCGGCGCGCCGGCGGCTGCGCACGCTGGACCCCAGCGCCCACCGGGTCGTCCTCCCGGGGTTCGACGTTCGCAAAGCCACCCCGTGATCGGCCTACAATGCCCGGGTGCTCCGCCGCGTCGGAGGCAGCCCGCTCACCAGGGCGCTTCCGTGACCGCCCCCTCTGGCGAGCTTCGGGCGTTCCTGGCCGCCTGGGTGCGCAACCCCGTGAGCATGGGTGCGATCGCGCCGAGTTCGCGCGGGCTCGCCGAGCTGCTCGCGTCGGTCGTGCCGTCCGCCGGCGCTCCGATGGTGGTCGAGCTTGGCTCTGGCACCGGCGCGATCACCAACGCCATCGAGCGCCGGCTCCCGGCGGGGGCGACCCACATCGCCGTTGACGCCAACCCCGCGATGGTCGCCTACCTGCGGCAGCGCTGCCCCGGGGTCGACGCGGTGGTCGGCGACGCAGCCGAGCTCGGCGCGCTGCTGGAGCAGCGTTCGATCACCGGGGTGGACGCCGTGGTCAGCGGGCTGCCGTGGGCGCTGTTCACACCGACGGCGCAGGGCAACGTGCTGCGCGAGATCGCCAACGCGCTAGGACCCGTCGGCGTGTTCGCCACATTTGCGTACTCGGTGGCGCGGCCGCTGCCGTCGGCGCAGCGGTTTCGCCGGCGCCTGCAGAGCAACTTCAACGAGGTGGTGCGGACCAAGACTGTCTGGGCGAACCTGCCGCCCGCGTTCGGCTACCTCTGCCGGCAGCCGCTGCAGGTCTCAGATCGGTAGGCGCCGGAAAATCACGTGCGGGAGGTGGCGCAGCACGGTCATCACCCACCGCAGCGGGCCCGGCGCCCATACGACCTCGCGCCTGTTGCGCACCGCGTCCACGACCACCGTGGCGACCTGGCCGGCGTCCACCGACAGCGGGGCGGCCTTGAGCCCCTCGGTCATCCGGGTCCGCACGAACCCGGGCCGCACCACGCTGACCCGCACCCCGTGCGGCCGCAGTGCCTCACCCAGCCCGGTGTAGAAGACGTCCATGCCGGCCTTGGTGGAGCCGTAGACGAAGTTCGACCGCCGCGCCCGCTCGCCCGCGACCGAGGACAGCGCGACGATCGCGCCGTGGCCCTGCTGCTTGAACTGCTCGGCCAGCGCGACGCCCACGGTCACCGACGCGACGAAGTTCACCTCTGCCAGCTCCAGCGCGAGCTCGGCGTCGGTCCAGGCCTTCTCCTGGTCGCCGAGCACCCCGAACGCGACCACCGCCACGTCGATGTCGCCGCCGGCGAACGCCTTGCGCACCGTCTCGTTATGGCTGCGCGGATCGCGGGCGTCGAAGGCATGAGTCTCGACAGTGCAGCCAGCCCCCTCCAGCCGGGCCAGCGCGGCAGCCACGCGGGGCGACGGGCGGGCGGCGAGCACCACCCGTAGCGGTCGGCCGCCGGCGAACGCCTCGGCCACGGCCAGGCCGATCTCGGAGGTTCCGCCCAGCACGAGGACGGATTGCGGGTTGCCGACGGCGTCAATCACAGGCTCAGCCTTCTCTGCAGGTCGGAGGAGAACACCCCGTCGGGGTCGAGCGCGTCGCGCACCTTGCGCCACTCGTCGAGTCGGGGGTACATCCGGGCCAGCGTCGCGGCGTCGACCCGGGAGTCTTTGGCCAGGTAGATCCGGCCGCCGGCGGCGAGCACCAGCTCGTCCAGCTCGTCGCACAGCTCGGCCAGCCCGGCGCGGACCGGCATGTCGACGGCCAACGTCCAGCCCGGCATCGGGAACGACAGCGGCCCGGGGTTGGCGGCGCCGAAGCGCTTGAGGACGTTGAGGAACGACACGTGCCCGCTGGCGCTGATCGCCTCGACGGCCACGCGCACGGCGTCCTCGGCGCCGACAGGCACGACGAACTGGTACTGCAGGAACCCGCGCGGGCCGTAGATCCGGTTCCAGTCGCCGATGACGTCCAGCGGGTGGAAGAACGTGGTGATGTTCTGGATCTCGCCGCGGCGCTCGCGCGGGGCCTTGCGGTACCAGAGCTCGTTGAACGCGCCGACGCTCACGCGGTTGAGCAGCCCGCCGGGGAACACCGGCGGGGCGGTGCCCAGCCGGGGCGCGTCGGAGGCCAGCGGCGCCCGGCGCAGCTTCAGCGGCAGCTCGTCCACCCGCGCGGAGCGGCCGCGGGTGATCACGGCCCGGCCGAGGGAATTTCCGCGGGACACGGAGTCGAACCAGGCCACGGAGTAGGTGTGGCGGTCGTCGCCCTCGGCGAGCTTGATCATCAGCTCGTCGAGGTTGGCGGTGCGCTCGGTGTCGACGCTGAAGTAGGCGGTCTCGACCGGCGCGAGCTGGATCCTCGCCCGCAGGATGACGCCGGTGAGGCCCATGCCGCCCACGGTGGCCCAGAACTCGGCGGCGGTGTCACCGTCTGGGGTCAGCGTCTGCACGGTCCCGTCGGCCAGCAGCAGCTCCAGCGAGCGCACGTGGTTGCCGAAGCTGCCGTGCACGTGGTGGTTCTTGCCGTGTACGTCGGCGGCGATGGCCCCGCCGACGGTCACCTGGCGGGTTCCTGGGAGCACCGGGATCCACAGCCCGAACGGCAGGGTGCGCTGCATCAGCTCGTCGAGGCTGACCCCGGCGTCGGTGTCCACCAGCCCGGTGTCGGCGTCCACGGAGTGCACCCGGCGCAGGGTGGTCATGTCCAGCACGGTGCCGCCGGCGTTCTGCGCGGCGTCGCCGTAGGACCGGCCCAGACCTCGGGGGATGACGCCGCGTGGACCGGCCGCCTGCAGGGCGTCGGCGAGCTGTACGGCGCTGCTTGCCGCGACGACGCTGGCCACGGTCGGCGCGGTGCGGCCCCACCCGGTGAGGC
>JACDBJ010000336.1 GCA_013695005.1 Pseudonocardiales bacterium | reverse complement strand
GTTCCGTGTCGTCGCGCGTCGCGAGCTGACCCGTGGGCGCACAAAACTGGCGATCATGAACGTGACGCGGGACGAGGCGCGCGTCCGGCCCGGTCTGGTCAGTGGCGGCGACGGCGGGCGGCCGCGAGTGTGGTGAGCAGCTCGGCGACGTCGGCCGGCGCGGCGACCCGGTACCGGGCCAGCGTCTCGCCAGGTCCGACCTTGACGCCCACGTCGCCGTCGCCCAGCGCGGCGAACGCTTTCTCGTCGGTGACGTCGTCGCCGAAAAAGGCCACGCGGGTCGCGTCTGTCTGCCGGCGCAGCGCCGTGAGCGCGGTGCCCTTGTCCACGTGCACCACGCCCAGGTCGATCACGGCCTTGCCCTCGGTGGCGGACACGCCGTTCCAGCTCGCCGGCCCCGCGCGGACCTCGGCCAGTATCCGCTGGCCCGCCGTCGGCTCGGCCGCTCGCACGTGCACAGCGACCCCGGCGGGCTTGCCCTCCAGCCACGCCCCAGAAACGTCGCCGACGATCGACTCCAGTGCAGCACTCAGCCGGGCGTGCAGCTCCCGTTGCGCGGGATCTAGCGGCGGCGGCGACCCGTCGAACTCGGCGCCGTGGCTGCCGACCAGCCGCACGCCCGCCGGCAGCTGGGCCACCTCGGCGAGGTCGGCAAGCGCTCGGCCGGAGACGGCGGCGACGGTGGTGTCCGGCAGGTTCGCCAGGTCCCGGAGAGCCGACATCGCCGCAGGCAGCCCGCGGGCGTCCGAGGGGTGGGACACGATCGGAGCCAGCGTTCCGTCGAAGTCGCTGGCCACCAGCAGCCGCGGAGTCGCCGCCAGCACAGCCAGTGCGTCGGCAAGCCTGAGTTCACGATGTGGGGACAACCCGGACAGGCTACCGCTCCACGCCAGCCAGGGAGATCTAAACCTAGGTTCAAGTCCGGCTATGCTCGTTCATGTGCCCGACTCCGCGAACGTCGTTCCGGAGCTGACGATCGGGGAGGTATCCGCACGCAGCGGCGTGCCTGCTTCGGCGCTGCGCTTCTACGAACGACAGGGGCTGATCCAGAGTCGCCGCACCAGCGGAAACCAGCGCCGGTACCACCGGACCATGCTGCGCCGGATCGCCTTCATCCGCGCCTCGCAGACCGTCGGCATACCCCTGTCGGTGATCGGGGATGTTCTCAGCCTGCTCCCGGCAGGCGTGGCGCCCAATCGTGAGATGTGGATACGGGCATCCGCATGCTGGGGCGAGGAGATCAACGCCCGCATCGCCAAGATGGAGCGGATGCGGGACCGGTTCACCCAGTGCATCGGCTGCGGCTGCCTCTCGTTCGAGCAGTGTGCGCTGGTCAATCCGGACGACGCGCTTGCCGAGCAGGGCCCCGGCCCGCGCCGGCTGCTGTAACCCGAACCGATGTGTTGATCTCGACAGAGCGCCCTGACCAGCATCGCTTGACTTAAACCCTTGTTCAGGTCTGAGGCTTGTCCATGGAGCCGATGTGGTTCAGCTCGCCGGTCGGCAGCCGGCGGCCATACGGCAGGACGAAGGGTGCGACTCATGGTTGGGCAGCGCACAGTTCTGGTGACCGGGGCCACCGGCAACGTCGGACGACATGTCGTGGCGCAGTTGCTTGACACGGGGGCCCGCGTACGGGCGCTGGTACGCGACCCGCGCATCGCTGCCCTTCCGGACGACGTCGAGCTCGTGCGCGGCGACCTGACCGAGCCCGAGTCCCTGCGCGCTGCGCTGGACGGGGTGGGGCCGCTGTTCCTGCTCTGGCCGTTCCTGAGTGCCGAGGGCGCGGCGGAGGCAGTGGACGTTCTTGCCGAGCATCCGCGCCGGATCGTCTACGTGTCGGCGATGGCCGTTCAGGATGATCTCGAACCGCAGGCTAACGGGGTATGGGGCCAGGTCGAGGACCTCATCAAGCGATCGGGGTTGGAGTGGACGTTCCTGCGCGCCAGCGGGTTCGCGACCAACACGCTCGGGTGGGCCGACCAGATCCGTGTCGAGGGCATCGTGCGCTGGCCGTACGGCGACGCGGCCCGGTCGTTGATCCACGAGCGTGACATCGCGGCGGTGGCAGTGCGTGCCTTGACCGAGGACCGGCACACCGGGGCCACGTACGTCCTCACCGGCCCCGAGGCCGTGACCCAGGCCGAGCAGGTGCGCATCATCGGCGAGGTTGTCGGCCTACCGGTGCACTGGGAGGAGCTTGCACCCGAGGTGGCCCGCCAGCAGTTGGTCGCCGCCATGGGCGACCTGGCCTTCGCGGACAGCTCCTTGGAGTATTGGGCCAGGTTGCGTACCGAGCCGGAGCCGGTCACCCGCACGGTGGAGGAGGTCACCGGCACTCCGGCGCGCACGTTTGCCGAGTGGGCGCGCGACCATGCCGACGACTTTCGCCGGTTGGCCACCGCCGAGGTCGCCGAGATGTACGTGTCGTCGTTCCGCACCGGGAACCTCGGCGCGGCCTTTGGCCTATTGTCGCCTGACATGGTGCGGGCAGCGCCCATGGAGGGCGCGGGGGAGCCGGCAGAGCTGCGCGGGCTTGACGCGATCATGGAGAACAGCCAGCGGCTCAACGCCGACTACGAGATCCACGGCGTCGACGTCGACGACCCGTTGGTGAACCAGGATCGCTTCGCTGTCCGCTTCGCCTTCGACGAGACGCACATCCCCACCGGCAAGCGCAGAACGACCGCGAAGGTGTGCCTATACACCGTCGCCGACGGCAGGGTCACCCGCGAGGAGGTCTACTACCATGAGGCGCCACATCTGCCTGCCTGAGGCGGATGCCTGTACCTGCCCCGTCAAGCGCCACGAGCATCCGCCTCGGCGTCGTCGTCCGTCTCGTCGTCGCCCAGCGAGGTGTCCACCCCGAGCGCCTCGAGAAACCCCCGTGCCCAGCGGTCGACGTCGTGGGCGAGCACCTGGCGGCGCAGTGACCGCATCCGGCGCCGGCCGTCCTCCTCGGAGACGTCGAGCGCTTCGAGCAGCGTGTTCTTCACGCCGTCGAGATCGTGCGGATTGACCAGGAACGCGCTGGTCAGCTCAGCGGCCGCGCCGGCGAACTCGGAGAGCACCAGAGCCCCGCCCAGGTCCGGCCGGCAGGCGATGTACTCCTTGGCGACGAGGTTCATGCCGTCGCGAAGCGGGGTGACGAGCATGACGTCGGAGGCGAGGAAGAACGCCGCCAGCTCGTCGCGCGGTAGGAACTGATGCAGGTAGTGCACGGCCGGATGCCCGACCCTGGCGAACTCCCCGTTGATGCGCCCGACGCTCTGCTCGATGTCCGCGCGCATCTCCTGGTAGTGCTCCACCCGCTCGCGGCTGGGTGTGGCGAGCTGGACGAGCACGGTCTGCTCGGCGTCCACCCGGCGCTCGGTGAGCAGCTCGTGGAACGCCCGCAGCCGCACGTCGATACCCTTGGTGTAGTCGAGCCGGTCGACGCCGAGCACGATCCGCCACGGCTCGCCCAGCTCGGCGCGGATCTCGCGGGCGCGCTTGCGGACGGTGTCGGAGCGCGCCAGCTTGTCCAGCGCCGCGGAGTCGATAGAGATCGGGAACGAGCCGAGCCGTACCCGGCGCCCCTGGTAGTCCAGGTCACCGGTGCGGCCCCGGGTGCGCCCCACCGCGGCGGTGGCGGTACTGCCGGCGAGCCGGGTGGCCAGCCAGCGGAAGTTGCGGGCGCCGCCGGGGGTCTGGAAGCCGATGAGGTCGGCGCCGAGCAGGCCCTCGACGATCTGGCTGCGCCATGGCAGCTGGATGAACAGCTCGGTCGGCGGAAACGGGATGTGCAGGAAGAAGCCGATGCGCAGGTCGGGCCGGCGCAGGCGCAGAGCGGACGGTACGAGCTGCAGCTGGTAGTCCTGCACCCACACCGTCGCGCCCGGCGCGGCGACGTCCGCGACCGCGTCGGCGAAGCGCTCGTTGACCCGGACATAGGCCTGCCACCAGTGCCGATGGAACACGGGTGGGGCCACGACGTCGTGGTAGAGCGGCCAGAGCGAGGCGTTGGAGAAGCCCTCGTAGTAGTCGGCGACCTCCTGGGAGGTCAGCGTCACCGGGTGTAGCCGCAGGCCGTTCTCCTCCAGCGGCTCGACGTCCTCGTCGGGCACGCCAGGCCAGCCGACCCAAGCGCCGTCGCGTCCGCGGAGCATCGGCTCCAATGCCGTGACCAGCCCGCCAGGGCTCGGCCGCCAGCGCTGGGTGCCGTCCGCCTGGCGCTCGAGGTCGACGGGCAGCCGGTTGGCGACCACGACAAAGCCGGAGCCGCCTGCTGATTCCACGGCCCGAGCCTAACGCCGCGGCTCGACGCCTGCGGCCGCTCGACGCCTGGTGTTAGGTCATCGTTCGGGCGTGCGACGTGCGGACGGCCCTGGCGACCGCGTCGATCACCAGGGTGCCGGCGACGAACCCGCTCAGCCGCTGGTGCACCGCGCGTCGTTGTTCAGCGGACCAGACCGTGTCGCCGAGCCCAGCGGCGATGACCATCGCGGCCAGTCCCAGGGTGCGTGGATCCGTGGGTGCTCGCAGCCGCCGGAGGATGTCGGCGCGGATGGCCGGGTCCCGCTCCGGGAACCGGTGGCGCTGCAGCACACCGAGCCAGCGGTGTACCTCGTCCCCGAGCACGCCGCGGTCGACAAGGCCGGCCAGCAACCGGCGGCGCAGCCCCGACGCCAGCGCGAGCACGGCTTGTTGGGCGGTCCGACTCGGCTCCTGCGCGATCGACGCGAGCGCCTTGGCCAGCTCGCGAAGCGGTGCCGGATCGGCGTCTGCGACCGCGGACAGTTGGTCGCCGTCGGTCACCACGGATCCGTCGACGATCAGTTCCAGCAGCAGCGCGCCGGCCAGCGCACAGTCGAGCCGGATGGCGCTGCCACGAGCGAGCCCGTCCGGTTCGTAGGCCAGGACGAGCAGCTCCTCGGCGATCAACGGCGGCACCGCACCAGCGTAGGAGCGCCCGTAGGATTGCCACCTCGCCGGTGTAGCTCAGTTGGTAGAGCAATCGCCTTGTAAGCGATAGGTCGTCGGTTCGAGTCCGACCACCGGCTCCGCGTCTGAACAGCATGAATCTGTTCCCGATCGCATAGACTTCTCGCGACGTGACATCAAACGTGGTGCGAGTGAGCTAGTCTGCCGTCGTGGCGAGGTCCAAAACGGCTGGTCAGCAGCGTGCCCGCGGCAGCATCCGAACGCTGCCGAGTGGCGCCTTGCGGGTGCGCGTCTACGCGGGCTACGACCCGGTGACCAAGCATCGCCACTACCTGTCAGAGGTCATCCCGCCCGGACCGGGCGCCGAGCGGCGAGCCGAAGCCGCCCGCAACCGGCTGGTCAGCTCCGTCGATGAGCGTCGCAACCCCCGGACCAGCGCTACGGTCGATCAGCTGCTCGAGCGCTACCTCGACCAGTTCGACGGCGCGCCAAGCACGCTGAAGATGTACCGCGGTTACGTCCGCAACCACATCTCGCCGTTCCTGGGCCGCATCAAGGTCGGGGCGCTGGACGCCGACGCCCTGGACTCGTTCTACGCGGAGCTGCGCCGGTGCCGGATCCACTGCGCGGGCCGGCGGTTCATCGAGCACCGCATGGACCGCGAGCATGAGTGCGACGAACGCTGCAGACCGCACCGGTGCCGCCCGCTGGGCGCCACGACCATCCGCCACATGCACTTCATCCTGTCCGGCGCCTACAAGCGGGCGGTGCGCTGGCGATGGGTTGCCACCAGCCCGGTCGGCGATGCCGCGCCGC
This sequence comes from Pseudonocardiales bacterium, assembly GCA_013695005.1. Taxonomy (GTDB): domain Bacteria; phylum Actinomycetota; class Actinomycetes; order Mycobacteriales; family Pseudonocardiaceae; genus Pseudonocardia. Next base: position 1,061 of record JACDBJ010000336.1, on the reverse strand, counting down.
CGGCGGCCCCGCGGCCGAACCCGGAGCCACCGACGCCGGAACAGGCTGCGCGGATCATGAACGAGGCCTGGCGTGATCCTGACTGGGGCGCGTTCGTGTGGGTCGCCATGACGACCGGTGCGCGCCGCGGGGAGCTTTGCGCCCTGCGCTGGTCGGCCGTTGACCTGCACGAGGGTCGGGAGACGATCTGGCTGCGTCGGGCGATCCAGCGCACCGATCTCGGGGCGGAGGAGGGGGAGCTCAAGACCCACCAGCAGCGTCGGGTTGCGCTCGACCGCGAGACCGCCGAGGTGCTGCGCGAGCACCGCGACCGCTGGGTGGAGCGTGTCGCGGCCCTCGGGGCGACGCTCAGCCCGGATGCGTTCATCTTCTCCGGATCCCCGGACGGCAGCACGTTCCCGAGCCCCGACGGCATGACCCAACGTTATGACCGCCTCGTCGCCCGGCTCAGCATCGAGACGACGTTGCACAAACTCCGCCACTACTCGGCCACGGACCTCATCGCTGCCGGGGTGGACGTGCGAACAGTGGCCGGCCGGCTCGGTCACGCCGGCGGCGGCACCACGACCCTGCGCACCTACACAGCGTGGGTGTCGGAAGCGGACCAACGCGCCGCTACCGGGATTGGGGCGCGCATGCCGGTCCGGCCAGGGCCGCTCGAATCAGGGCAGCGGTCACCGTTCGAGCCACGGCATGCCTACGAGCGCATCGCCGCGGAACTGCACCAACGAATTGCCGTCGGCGAGCTCACCGTCGGCACGGTGCTGCCGACGGAGAAACAGCTGGCCGCCGACTTCAACGTGGCCGTTGGCACCGCCCACCGGGCGATGGAACTGCTGAAGGCCTGGGGCCTGGTGACCTCCGCAAGTCGCCGACGCGCAACGGTCGCGCCTGGCGAACCTGAAGCGGCCCCTCTCTCTAACCCAACCGAGTATTGGCTGGTCACGCTCCGCGGCCCGGACGGCCGGCGCTACCCACAGCGGGTCGTCCGAGCCGACATCGCCGCCCCAGACTCGTTCCGGGCGCACCTCGTCGGCATCGGCCGGGTCGAGGTTGCCGAG
>JACDBJ010000335.1 GCA_013695005.1 Pseudonocardiales bacterium | reverse complement strand
CACCGGCCCAACCCTGCGGGGTCAACCGCCCCGCCGCCGGGCTCGCCAGCGCGTCGGTGATGACCTCCACATGCCGCAAGCTGACCTCACCGGCAGCGAAGACCTTCGCGGTGGCCGGTAGCCGCGGTGGGCAGACCTGCCCGTCCAACGTCCGCCGTTCGATAACTTGCTCGGCCACCCGCACCCGCCGCACGGCCAGCGCCGTGTCGCAGCCCAGAAGATCCGCCACCGCAAACCCCGGCCGGGTGTAGCCGCGCTCGGTGAACGTCCCGTCGGCATCCAACCCGGCGATCAACTCCACCGACAGCTGCTCGAGTTGGCGGGTCAACGACTCACACACCGCCAACGCCGCAATACGCGTATCACCATCAGCCGAAGAATCCGACGCACTCCGCAACGCCGCAATACCATCCACCAAGGAACGGTAAGCGTCTGCTAGCCGGCTGTAGGACATGACTCAATTATGACAACGCGGTCTGACAATTTCTGGAGCCGGAAGAAAGACAACGAGCATTTTGGTTGCGCTTTGCAAATACTCGGCCTGCGTCCCGAATTGACAGAGCCGCCTAACGCAAGCGACAACTCAACCGGCCGTCCAGCCTTCTTTGTTCCTACAGCCGCACGTGCCAATTCTGGCCGACGAGGTCCTTGCCGAAGCTGTGGTGCCGGTTCTCCTCCACGAGCTCGAACCCAGCGCGCTCGTAAATCCGTCGCGCCTCGCTCAGCACGTCGTTGGTCCACAGCGTCATGTCGGTGTACCCGGCATGACGCGCGAAACGCATGCACTCCGCCACCAACCGCCCACCGACACCGCACCCGCGTGCTGAAGGCTCCACGAGCAGCAGCCGTAGCTGAGCCGTCGTGTCGTCCTTGCGCACACAGAAGACGCAGCCCACTGGACGTCCGTCCAGCTCGGCGATCCAGACGGCCTCTCGCCGTGGATCCGGGTCCTTGAGGTAGCCGGCGACGATCTCCGCGACCAAGGCCTCGAACCGGTCGTCCCAGCCGTACTCCTGGGCGTAGAGCGCCCCGTGGCGGTGCACGATCCAGCCAAACTCGCCGGGGTACGGCGGCCGCAGCACGAGCGTGTCGGCCCGAGGAGCCCCATCGAGCACCGCGCGCACCGCCCCCATCGCGCCTACCAGGCGGCGCTGTTCCTCGTCACCGATCTCGCCGAGCAGTCCACGGATCTGCTCGTCGGAGCGTTCGTCCAGCTCCGCGTACGCCGCCCTGCCCGCTGCCGTCAGCGCCACGACCTGGCGACGCGCATCCGCCGTGGACCGCTCCCGCGTCACCAACCCGTCGGCGTCGAATCGCGCGAGCAAGCGGCTCAGGTAGCCGGAGTCGAGGTCCAGCGCGGCCCGCAAGTCCGCGACCTCGGTCGCGCCGCGCCGCCCGAGCTCGAAGATCACCCGCGCCTCGGCGAGCGAGAACCGGGTCTCGTGCATTCCCTCGTCGAGCACGCCGATCAGACGCGTGTAGTACCGGTTGAACTCTCGCACCTCGGCGGTGCGTCCTTCGATGCTGTCGGCAACCATGCTGCGTCCAAAACATTCGTTGACTGAGGCAACGGTATTTCAGACGATAGCAGCTATTGCGCGCAACGCTCCAGCACGAGCTCCCGGACGCGCTTGGCGTCGGCCTTGCCGCCGGTCGCCTTCATGACCGCTCCGACGATGGCACCGGCCGCGGCGACCTTGCCGCCGCGGACCTTCTCCACCACGTCGGGCTGCGCCGCAAGCGCCTCGTCGACCGCCGCCACCAGCGACGAGTCGTCCGAGACGACGGCGAGCCCGCGCGACTCCACGACCTCGTCGGGCGTGCCCTCCCCCGCCAGCACCCCGTCGACGACCTGGCGCGCCAGGTTGTTGGTCAGCCCACCCTCGGCCACCAGCGCCACGACCCGAGCCACCTCGACGGGCGTGATCGGCAGCTCGGCGAGCTCGATGCCGCGGGTGTTGGCCTCCTGCGAGAGGTAGGACATCCACCACGAACGCGCCTGCGCGGCGGGTGCGCCGGCGTCCACGGTCGCCGTGATCAGATCCAGGGCACCGGCGTTGACCATGTCGCGCAGCTCGAGGTCGGACAGGTCCCAATCGGTCTGCACGCGGCGGCGGCGCTCCGCAGGCGGTTCGGGCAGCGCCTTGCGCAGGCCGATGACCCACTCGGTGTCGGGGGCGACCGGAACCAGGTCGGGCTCGGGGAAGTACCGATAGTCCTCCGCGGTCTCCTTGACCCGGCCCGGACGCGTGAAGCCGGTGTTCTCGTCGAAGTGCCGGGTCTCCTGCACCACCGTGCCGCCGGCAGCCAGCACGGCCGCCTGACGCTGCATCTCGTGGCGCACCGCACGCTCCACCGAGCGCAGCGAGTTGACGTTCTTGGTCTCGGTGCGGGTGCCGAACTCGGTGGCGCCCTTGGGCATCAGCGACACGTTGGCGTCGCAGCGCAGCGAGCCCTGGTCCATGCGCACGTCCGACACACCGAGCCCGCGCAGCACGTCGCGGAGAGCCGCGACGTAGACTCGCGCCACTTCCGGTGCCCGCGCCCCGGTGCCCGTGATCGGCTTGGTGACGATCTCGATCAGCGGCACACCCGCGCGGTTGTAGTCCAGCAGCGAGTACTCCGCGCCGTGAATGCGCCCGGTCGAGCCGCCGACGTGCAGCGACTTGCCGGTGTCCTCCTCCATGTGCGCCCGCTCGATGCGCACCCGGAACGTCGCGCCGTCCTCCAGCTCGATGTCGAAGCGGCCGTCCACCGCGATCGGCTCGTCGTACTGGCTGATCTGGAAGTTCTTCGGTATGTCCGGGTAGAAGTAGTTCTTCCTGGCGAACCGGCACCAGTCGACGATCGTGCAGTTCAGCGCCAGCCCGATCCGAACCGCGGACTCGACCGCCACCCCGTTGACCACCGGCAGCGAACCCGGCAGCCCGAGGCAGGTCGGGCAGACCTGGGTGTTGGGCGGCGCACCGAAGGCCGTCGGGCAGCCGCAGAACATCTTCGTCGCCGTGCCGAGCTCGACGTGCACCTCGAGCCCCAGCACCGGGTCGAACCGCTCCAGCACCTCGTCGTAGGGCATCAGTGCATCCGTGGCGGTGGTCATGCCGGCACCTCCAAACCGGGCACCCGCCGGAACAATGGGCCACCCTCCGCGGCGTCGCGCGCGGCCTCGAACGCCGCAGCCACCCGGTACATCACCGCCTCGCCCAGCGCGGGCGCCATGATCTGCAGGCCCACCGGCAGCCCGTCCTCCTCGGCCAGCCCGGCCGGGACCGACATCGCGGTGTTACCGGCCATGTTGGCCGGGATCGTGCACAGGTCGTTGAGGTACATCGCCAGCGGGTCGTCGACCTTCTCGCCGATCGGGAACGCCGTCGTCGGGGCGGTCGGCGAGACGAGCACGTCGGCCTTGGTGAACGCGGCGGTGAAGTCCCGACTGATCAGTGTGCGGACCTTCTGCGCCTGCCCGTAGTAGGCCTCGTAGTAGCCGGAGGACAGCGCGTAGGTCCCCAGCATGATCCGACGCTTCGCCTCGGCGCCGAACCCGGCCTCGCGGGTCGCGGCCATCACCTCTTCGGCCGTCGCTGCGCCGTTGTCGACGCGCAGGCCGTAGCGCATGCCGTCGAAGCGGGCCAGGTTGGAGGACACCTCGCTGGGCAGGATCAGGTAGTACGCGGCCAGCGCGTAGTCGAAGTGCGGGCAGCTGACCTCGACCAGCTCCGCGCCGAGCGCGCTCAGCTGGTCGAGCGCGGCGCGGTACGCGCCCTGCACGCCGGGCTGGTAGCCGTCACCGGCGAACTCCTTCACCATGCCTACCCGCAGCCCGCGCAGGTCGCCCTGCGCACCGCGGCGGACGGCGTCGACCACCGCCGGGACGGGCTCGTCGATCGAGGTGGAGTCCAGCGGGTCGTGACCGGCGAGCACCTCGTGCAGCAGCGCGGCGTCCAGCACGGTGCGGGCGCACGGCCCGGCTTGGTCCAGCGACGACGCGCAGGCCACCAGCCCGTAGCGGGAGACGCCGCCGTAGGTCGGCTTGACCCCGACGGTCCCGGTCAACGCGGCCGGCTGGCGGATCGAGCCGCCGGTGTCGGTGCCCATGGCCAGCGGCGCCTCGAACGCTGCCAGCGACGCGGCCGAGCCGCCGCCGGAGCCACCCGGAACCCGGCGGGTGTCCCACGGGTTGCGGGTCGGGCCGAACGCGGAGTGCTCGGTGGAGCTGCCCATCGCGAACTCGTCCATGTTCGTCTTGCCAAGGATCACGACGCCGGCGGCGCGCAACCGCGCGGTCACCGTCGCGTCGTAGGGAGGCTGCCAGCCGTCGAGGATCTTCGACCCGCACGTCGTTGGCATGTCGACGGTGGTGAACACGTCCTTGAGCGCCAGCGGCACGCCGGCAAGCGGGGAACGCGGCTGCTCGCCGGCGGCCAGCGCGGCGTCGACCTCGGCGGCGGTCGAGAGCGCGGCGTCCCCCGCGACGTGCAGGAAGGCGTGGATCTCGGGGTCGACCGCGGCGATCCGCTCCAGGTGCATACGGGTCACCTCGGCCGAGCTGACCTCGCCGGAGTGGATCAGCGCGGCGAGCTCGGAGGCGGTACTGCGGACCAGCTCGTTCACTCGTCGCCGCCCAGGATCTGCGGGACCTTGAACCTGCCGTCCTCGGTGGCGGGCGCGCCGGACAGCGCTTGCTGCTGGGTCAGCCCTGGCCGCACCTCGTCGGCGCGGAAGACGTTGGTCAGCGGCACCGCGTGCGAGGTGGGCGGGATGTCGTCCGCGGCGACTTCACCGACCCGGGCGACCGACGCGAGGATGACGTCGAGCTGCGCCGCGAAGGTGTCGAGCTCGTCCTCGGTGACGGCGAGTCGCGCCAGCCGGGCGAGGTGGGCGACCTCGTCCCGGGAGATGGTGTTCATGTGAACCAAGTCTATTGGCGCGACGCAGGACCCTCCCGGGCAGCCCGCGTCGGTGAGTGTCCTGACACAATCCCGCCGGCAACCGCGACGCCGTCGCGGGACGAGGGGGCGTGACGACGTGTTGTACCTGCTTCGAGTCCTGCTCCCGGACCGCCCGGGAAGCCTCGGAGCCGTGGCCACCGCGCTCGGCGACACCGGTGCGGACATCCTGGGCGTCGACGTCGTCGAGCGAGCCGGCGGCGTGGCGGTGGACGACCTCACCGTCGAGCTGCCCTCCGGACGGCCGCCCGATGTACTGATCACCGCGGCGGAGGCGGTCGACGACGTTCAGGTCGAGTCGGTCCGCCCGCACTCCGGACGGCTTGACACCAACCGCGAGCTGGAGCTGATCGAGGAGATCACCGCGACTCCCGAGCGGGGGCTCGACCTGCTCGCCGCTGGGGTACCCCGCATTTTCCGCGCCGGTTGGGCACTGGTCGTGATCCGTGAGGACGGCGAGGCCCGCCGGCTGGCGGAGAGCCCGGCGTCGCCGGAGACGCGCGCAGGCGACCTGCCATGGCTGCCACTGGCCAAGCCGGTCGTGGTCGACCCGGCCGTGCACTGGGTACCCGACCCATGGCGGGACCTCGACACCGAGCTGGCCGCCGCGCCCTTCGGCGCCGAGGCTCAGGCGTTGGTGGTGGGCCGGCCGGGTGGGCCGGCCTTCCGTCCGTCCGAGCTGGCACGGCTGGCGCACCTGGCCGGCATCGTCGCGATGGTGCTCAGCTAGCTACCCCACGGGGTTGCGGATGTTGATCGCCGAGTGCACGAGGTCGTCGTTGCCGGTGGCCAGCCAGTTGTCCGGCCGCAGCAGCACGTCCTCGAAGCCGATCCGGGTGTCCATGCCCATCCGCATGGCGTACTCCAGGACGGCCCACGCGCCGCCCTCCTCGCCGTGCAGCAGGATCGGCACGGGCAGCTGGCCGAGCGAGCGCACGATGCGGATCGCCTCGGCGACGGCGGCGTCCTTGCTGGGCACGGTGGACTCGGCGATCACCCGCGCCGTGCCGTCGGGGATCCCCGCCTTGCGGAGCTCGACGACGTCACCGCTGGTCCAGACCCCGAGCTCGACCTTGATGCCGACGGCGTGCGCGGCCGCGCAGACCTGCCGCCAGCCCTGGTCGTGCACGTTCACCGACACGATGTCGGGCTTGCCGTGGCCGAGCTTGCCCCAACTCAGCACCGCTTCGACGCGGTCGCGGGCATGCCGGCTGCACCCACCGGGCAGCCGGCACGCCGATCTCCATGTTCGCCACTTCGGCGCGGATCGAGGCCACCGCCTCGCCGACGTGGGCCGAGTCGATGGACTCCAGGCCGGCCGGGCACCGCGGGTGGATGTGCACCGATGTCACGCCGTAGCGGGCAACCGCCCTGGCATCCCGCGCCAGATGGCGAGCGATCACCGGTAGCGCCGGATGCGCGTCCACCGGACGCGATCCGTTCAAACAAGCCTGCAGCACCGAACCTCCCCGATCCCATGAAACGTTAGCTGCCCGCAGGCTTCCGCGGATGCCTCCGGACGGTCGCATCCGTCCGGAGGACAGGGCCCAGGGTCAGGAGGCCCCCGTCAGGATGCCGGTTTCGGGGCTGCGGCGTCTATGGCCGCTTGCGGACCGTCACTGAGCAGTAACACAAAGTCAGCTTCGTCGAGGATCGGGACGCCGAGGTCGGCGGCCTTGTCGGCCTTGCTTCCGGGTGAGTCGCCGACGACGACGTACGCCGTGCTCTTGGAGACCGAGCCCGCGGCCCGCCCGCCGCGCGCCATGATCGCCTCCTTCGCCTCGTCGCGGGACAACGACTCCAGCGAGCCGGTCACCACGATCGACATGCCCTCGAGCGTGCGCGGAACCGACTCGTCGACCTCGTCGGCGAGCTGGACGCCCGCCGCCCGCCAGCGCTCGACGACGTCGCGGTGCCAGTCGACGGCGAACAGTCGCGCACCGCGGTAGCGATCGTCGGCCCGACGCCCTCGGCGGCGGCCAGCGCCTCGGTCGAGGCGGCGTCGATCGCGTCCAACGACCCGAACTCCCTGGCCAGCGCCCTGGCGGCGGTCGGCCCGACATGCCGGATGGACAGCCCGACCAGCACCCGCCACAGCGGGCGCTGCTTGGCCGCCTCCAGGTTCGCCAGCAGCTTGCGCCCGTTGGCCGAGAGCTCGCCGGCCTTTGTCCGGAACAGCTCGGCGCGCAGCAGGTCGTCCTCGGTGAGCCCGAACAGGCCGCCCTCGTCGGTGAGCACGCCGGAGGTCAGCAGCGCCACCGCCGCCTCGTAGCCGAGCACCTCGATGTCGAACGCGCCGCGGCCGGCCAGGTGGAACAGCCGCTCCCGCAGCTGCGCGGGGCAGGAACGGGCGTTCGGGCAGCGTAGGTCGACGTCGGCCTCCTTCTCGCGCTGCAGCTCCGTGCCGCACTCGGGGCAGCGCGTCGGCATGACGAACCCGCGCTCGTCGCCGGTGCGGAGGTCCACGATCGGGCCGAGCACCTCGGGGATCACATCGCCGGCCTTGCGGATCACCACCCGGTCGCCGATCAGCACGCCTTTGCGGCGGACCTCGTCGGCGTTGTGCAGGGTCGCGAGGCTGACCGTGGAGCCGGCCACCACGACCGGCTCCATGAACGCGAACGGGGTGACCCGGCCGGTGCGCCCGACGTTGACCCTGATGTCGAGCAGCGTCGTCGTGACCTCCTCCGGCGGGTACTTGAAGGCGATCGCCCACCGCGGCGCGCGGCTGGTGGAGCCCAGCCGGCGCTGTGCGGTGATGTCGTCGACCTTGATCACGATGCCGTCGATCTCGTGCTCGACGTCGTGGCGGTGCTCGCCCCAGTACTCGATGTGCTCCAGCACGGCGTCGGCGCCGGTGAGCACCCTGGTGTGCTCCGAGACCGGAAGGCCCCATGCGGCGAGCGCCTCGTAGGCCTCCGACTGCCGCTGCGGGGTGAAGCCCTCACGCTTGCCGAAGCCGTGGCAGAGCAGGTGCAGGTTGCGTGCCGCTGTGACCCGCGGGTCCTTCTGGCGCAGCGAGCCGGCGGCGGTGTTGCGCGGGTTGGCGTACAGCGGCTTGCCGGCCTCGACGAGGGTCGCGTTGAGCGCGGCGAAGTCCTCCAGGTGGAAGAACACCTCGCCGCGGACCTCCAGCCGCTTGGGCACCGGGAACTCGTCGGTGCCTTTGAGCCGCTCGGGGACGTCCCTGAGCGTGCGGAGGTTGAGTGTGACGTCCTCGCCGGTGCGGCCGTCTCCCCTGGTCAGCCCGCGGATCAGCTTGCCGTCCTCGTAGAGCAGGTTGACCGCGAGCCCGTCGATCTTGAGCTCGGCGACGAACGACTGGGCAGGGCCGAGCTCGCGCTCGATCCGCTCGACCCACGCCCGCAGCTCGTCGGCGGTGAACGCGTTGTCGAGGCTGAGCATCCGCTCGAGGTGGTCGTGCGCGGTGAAGTCGGTGGCGATCCGGCCGCCGACGCGTTGGGTCGGCGACTCGGGGGTGACCAGCCCGGGGTGCTCGTCCTCCAGGGCGAGCAGCTCGCGCCACAGCTCGTCGAACTGGCCGTCGGAGACGACCGGGGCGTCGAGCACGTAGTACCGGAACTGGTGGTCGGCCACCTCGGTGGCCAGCTGCGCATGCCGCTCCCGCACCTCTGGTGGGGGTTCCACGTCGGTCACGAGCGGAGGTTAGTCCAGCGGGCGGACGCTTGTCGGGTCTCCGCGGCGGCCGTGGCGACCGTGGCGGGTCACCAGATGTCGGGTGGGTCGACGAAGGCCCGGCCGAGGTCGCGGCTCAGCGCCATCGCGCGCTGGGCCCAGCCGGTGTCCGCGCCCGACAGCC
>JACDBJ010000333.1 GCA_013695005.1 Pseudonocardiales bacterium | reverse complement strand
CCACCGGACAGCGGAAGACAGGGCGCCGCTGATGATCGAATGAATCTGTCGGACCGTCGAGGCCGCCATCGCGCTGCATGCGTGCGGCCTGCACTTGGCCTCGTCGCAGTCGTGCCCGCACTTAGCGCGATGCTCGATGAACGGCTTGCCATCGCAGCGGACGCGGCACCGCCGGAGGTCGGCGTAGAAGCTCTCCAGATTGCGGACCGACAGCTTGCTGATCGGGATCGCGCCGAGCGTCGGCTTGATAGTCCGCTCGATGTAACCGACGTAGGTGTCCCGCGTGCTGTCCTCCAGCTCAGCGACCGCGAGCCACTGACCGATGACATAGGCCAGGGACGCAGCGGTGGACGGCTGACGTTGCCTCTCAGCCTGCGCAACGAGGCGGTTTCGAACCCGCTTGGCCTCCCGGAGCGCGGCCTTGTCCGTCCCGCGCACCGTCTCCGTCAGGTAGACCTGGCGGCCGGTGACCGGGTCAATGCCGGCGAACACTCGGACCCGAAGCGAACCGTTCCGGGTCTGAATACTGCCCTGAGGACGGTCGTCATCCTCCTGCACGCGCGCTGCGGACGGCATGAGACAACGGTACAGTCATGACCATTGCCATGACCACCGATCAACTTCTCTTCACTCAGTCGATCTTCTTCTTGCCGTACCTCCTGGTCAGAACTACTGTGGCAGGTGAAGGATTCGAACCTTCGTAGGCTAAGCCGACGGATTTACAGTCCGCTCCCTTTGGCCACTCGGGCAACCTGCCGGGCACCGGTCGGCGGCGCCGACCGCACGGGAGAGGATACGTCAGCGGCGCGACCCGTTTGACAACGGGACCGGATGGCCGCAAGCAGAGGGCGCAAGGAGGAGAAGGTGGCGGACCCGTCGTTCGACGTGGTGAGCAAGGTCGACCGGCAGGAGGTCGACAACGCGATCAACCAGGCGTCCAAGGAGCTGTCCCAGCGGTTCGACTTCCGCGGGACCGGGGCCGGCGTGGCCTGGTCCGGCGACGAGGGCATCACGCTGGAGGCTGAGACCGAGGAACGCTGCCTGGCAGCCATCGGCGTGTTCAAGGAGAAGCTGGTCAAGCGCGGCATCTCGCAGAAGGCGTTCGAGGTCGGTGAACCGGCACTGTCCGGAAAGATCTACAAGGTGACCGGGACGCTGGTGCAGGGGATCTCGTCGGAGAAGGCCAAGGAGATCGCCAAGACGATCCGCGACGAGGGCCCGAAGGGCATCCAGGCGTCTATCCAGGGCGACCAGCTGCGGGTGTCGGGCAAGAAGAAGGACCACCTGCAGGACGTGATCGCGCTGCTCAAGGGCGAGGACTTCGGGATCGCGCTGCAGTTCACCAACTACCGGTGACGCGTGCTACGGCTGGTCGTAGATGGCGTGGGTGCCGATCCGTCGCCAGACCAGCACCGGTGCGCCGTCGGGTCCGGCCTCGAGGTGGAATGTCGCCCGGCCGTCCGGGCCGGCGAAGCTCCAGGTGAGCGAGTAGATCGCGGTCCCAGTCAGGCGATGAACGCGCAGCCGGGTGGGCCAGGGTGGGCTACCGGTGAACGCGCCGCCCTCGATTGCCGGCAGGAAGTGCTCCCGCAGGGTCTTCAGGAACGCCTGTTGGTGGTCTCGCGGCAGGCGCCTGACGTCCCGGGCGAATGACGACGACGTCGTGTACCTCACCCCTGGTCGGCGAGTTGCTCAAGGTGCTCGAGCAACTCGCTGCCGGAGGCGAAGTCTGAACGGCGGCCGGCGGCGAGGTCCGCATCTGCTTCGTGCTCCTTCTCCTGCCACTCCGGTGTCCAGAACCAGGCCTGGTCGATGCGAACTGCCAGGTGCGGCACCAGAACGATCTCACCGTCACGCACGACTATCTCGACCTGCGCGCCCGGCTTGTCCAGCCCGAACTGCCGCCGCAGCTGGGCGGGGATCGTCACCGTTCCGTTCTTGGGCTGTACAACGGCGAAACCGAAGTGGTTTTCCATAGAAGCAGGATACCAGGATTCCTGCCTTCGGTTTGGCGCACTTGAAGTCCCCGCGCGGACCACACAACACGGCTGCGAGACTGACGTGCACCTACCCCGAGGGGGCGAGATGACCCTGCCGACCCAACCACGCAGCGGCGCGCGGCGCGCGATCCCGTTGATCATCGCCGCCGTGCTGGGTCTGGTGCTCATCCTCGTGGTTCGCGCCTGCGTCAGCGGCGGCAGCGGTGGTGGCGGCGACGAGCCCGGCAACGCCCCAGCGCGCGCCGACCGCCCGGACTGCACGCCGGTCAACATCACGGCGTCGTCGGAGAAGGCCGCCCTGCTCTCGGGTATCGCGGACCGCTACAACTCCGACAACCGGCAGGTCAACGGCAAGTGCGTGGACGTGCGGGTGACCAGCATGGCCTCCGGCGGGGCGGCGGAAGCCCTGGCCAGGGACTGGGACGAGGCCGCCAACGGCATGCGGCCCGACGTGTGGACGCCGGCCAGCCGCTCGTGGGGAGTGATCCTGCGTCAGCGGCTGGGTGCCACCGACCGCCCCGACCTCATCCCCGACGACCAGCCGTCCATCGCCCAGACCCCGCTCGTGATCGCCATGCCCAAGCCGATGGCCGAGGCGCTGGGCTGGCCGAACAAGGAGCTCGGCTGGAGCGACCTCGCCGCTCTGACCCGCGATCCGGCCGGGTGGGGCGCGTTCGGGCACCCGGAGTGGGGCGCGTTCAAGCTCGGCAAGACCAACCCGACGTTGTCGACGTCCGGCCTGCACGCCACCGTCGCCAGCTACTTCGCCGCGACCGGTCGCAGCAGCGACCTGTCCAGCGCCGACGTCGCCGACCCGAAGGTCACCGAGTTCGTCCGGGGTATCGAGAGCGGCGTCGTGCACTACGGCGACACGACGCTGACGTTCCTGCAGAACCTCTACGACGCGGCCCAGCGTGGCCGTGGCCTCACCTACATCAGCGCGGCCACCGTCGAGGAGAAGTCGGTCTGGGACTACAACCAGGGCAACCCGAGCGGCGACCCCAAGACCCTCGGCAAGAACCCGAAGCCGCAGGTACCGCTGGTGGCGATCTACCCGAAGGACGGCACGCTGATCTCGGACAACCCGTACTTCGTGCTCAAGGCGCCGTGGGTGGATAACGCCAAGCGCGCCGGTGCGAAGGACTTCCTGGACTACGTCCGGGAACCGGAGCGGCAGGAACGGTTCCAGCAGGCGGCGTTCCGCACGTTCGAGGGCAAGGCCGGCTCGCTGATCACACTGGACAACGGCATGCGCCCGGACGTCAAGATCGCCGTGCTCGACCCACCCGGACCGGTCGTGCTCGACCAGGTCGCCCAGTCCTGGACCAACCTGCGCAAGCGCGCCAACCTCCTGTTCGTGCTGGACGTCTCCGGCTCGATGGAGGAACCGGTTCCGTCGGCGGGGCGGTCCCGGCTGGAGCTGGCCAAGGAGGCCAGTGTCAACGCGCTGAAGCTGCTTGCACCAGACGACACGTTGAGCCTGTGGACGTTCAGCACGCCGCTGGCCGGGCAGAGCGACCCGTTCCGCAAGCTGATCCCACCCGGGCCGGTGGCCGCGGTCGGCGCGCCGCTGCAACGCGCCATCGCCGGGCTGCAACCCGGCGGTGGCACCGCCCTGTACGCGACCACCCGAGCGGCCGTGGACTCGGTGCGGGCAAGCTTCGACCCCAACCGGATCAACGCCGTCGTGCTGCTCACCGACGGCAAGAACGAGTACCCGGCGGACAACAACATCGACTCCCTGGTGAGCTCCCTGCGCACCGAGGACACCTCGATGCAGGTCCGGGTGTTCTCCATCGCCTACGGCGAGAAGGCGGACCTCGAGGTGCTCAACACGATCTCCAAGGCGACCACGGCGGCAGCGTATGACGCAGGCAACGCCGCCACCATCAACAAGGTGCTGGTCAACGTCATCTCCAACTTCTAGGCGGCACTAGGGTCTGTCCGGTGGGACTGCGCGAAAGCCTTGCCGACCCGTGGGCCGGACTGATCGCCGCGGTCGCCGGTGGGCTGACCTGGGCGGTCATCCCGGCGACCGGCGGGCTCGCGATACCGCTCGGCCTGGGCGTCGCGGCCGCCGTCTACGGCGTGAAGGTGGCCGCCAGCACGTTGCTCTCCCGCGGCGAGGACGCTCCCAGCACTCCGGAGCTGACTCCCCCGCCGCGCGGCACCGCGGCCTACGGGTGGCTGGACCGCACCGAACGAGCCTCACGCACCCTTCGCGACCTGGTGGCCTCCGCCACGGACGGCGCAACCCGCGAGCGGCTGAACACCGTGTCGGAGCAGGCGTCGATGACGCTGAACGGGATGCGCAGGCTGGCAAGCCGGGCGACCGCCGTCGAGCGGGCCATGGCCCGCATCCCGGCATCCGATCTCGCCGACGACCGCGGCCGCCTCGCCGCCGCCGTCGACTCGGCCGGCACCGACGAACTGCAGGCCGAGCACCAGAACGCGCTGGACAGCGTCCAGCAGCAGCTCGCGGTCTACCGGCGGCTGTCCGCGGCGCGGGACAGCCTGCTGGCGCGCATGCAGTCCACCACGCTCGGGCTGGAGGGCCTCAACGCGCGGGCGGTCGAGCTGCTTGCTATGTCCAGCTCCGAGGGTGGGCACGCCGACGCCAGGCTGCTCGACGAGCTGTCCGACGAGCTGGAGGCGATGCGGGTGGGCCAGGTCGAGGTCGAGGAACTCACCAGGCGCACGCTGGCGCCGGGCGAGGGATCACCACCGGGGGCACCGAGAGGAGCCGTGTGATGGACGTACCGCAGCTGTACCGGCGAGCTAGCAACACCTTCGGCGCGTACGTGCGGGCCGTCGGCGCCGACCAGTGGCAGGCG
>JACDBJ010000309.1 GCA_013695005.1 Pseudonocardiales bacterium | reverse complement strand
TTGCTACACCGTTGCTACATTCTGGCTGTCTGTCGAGGTGTCAAGAGCCTCGATCATGCTTGTGACCTGGTCGGGGTGGCGGGATTTGAACCCACGGCCCCTCGCTCCCAAAGCGAGTGCGCTACCAAGCTGCGCCACACCCCGTGACACGCCGCCGATCGGCCGCGCGCCGTCAGCCTATCGCGGAGGCGTTCGGACGATCGACGGCCGCGCGGACACACGGCAGACTGCCTAGGCATGGACCGCAGAACGATCGAGCAGCGGGTTCGCGCGATGTACAAGGCCTTCGCTGCTGGCGACGAGGATGCCTACCGGGCGGCGTTCAGCCCGGACCTCGTCTGGCATGTCCCAGGTGACAGCCCGGTCTCCGGGCCTACCGCGGCGCGAAGGAGTACTTCGAGACGTTGCCCGCGAGGATGGCGCCGCTGGACGAGTGGCACATCGAGCCCACCCAGGTGCTGGTCAACGAGCGTGCCATGACCGTGCTGGTCGGCTTCCGCGGCATCGGCGAGCGACACCGCGTGCGGATCGACATGAGCGGCTTCCACTTTCTCCGCCTCGACGCCGACGGCGAGCGGGTCGTGGAGGCCTGGGGCTTCGTCGAGGACCAGGACGCTCTCGACAAGTTCTTCGGCGCCGAGCCCGCCTAGTCGCTCACCGCCCCGACGGCGGCCGCGCCAGCTTCGACTTGGTCTGCTCGACGTCCATCCCGTGCAGCCGCAGCAGGTTCTCGCCCAGGATCTTCTTCTTGGCCTGGTCGGTCAGCTGCGGGTAGCCGTACCCGTCGCACAGGTCCTGCGGGATCTCGAAGTCCATGAACGCGCGCAGCGCCCACTGCGGATGGAACAGCGGCGCCTCGGAGCCGAAGACGATCTTGTCCTCGCCGCACCAGAACAGCAGCTTGCCGATGATCTCGGCGAACATCCGCGGCGCACGCACCGAGAAGTTGACGGTCGCCGCGATCGACGCGTATAGGTTCGGGAACCGGATCAGCTGCCAGCACGTCTCGTCGATGAACGGCAGCCCGACGTGGAAGATCACGAAGTTGATGTCCGGGAACGCCGCCGCGGCGCCGTCCATGTCCCAGGTCTGGGTTGCCTCGACCGGCTGCGGTCCGAGTGGCACGCCCTTGTGCACGCCGATGAGGTTGACGCCCAGCTCCTGCGCCTTCTCGAACACCGGAAACGCGATCTGCGGATCGTCCATCCGCCACGGGTATGGCGTGCCGTAGTCGTAGCGCACGTTGTAGAACTTGAACGCCTTCGCGCCGAACTCCTTGACCTGCCGCTCCATCAGGTCCAGCGCCCGCCGGCCCTCCAGCGGGTTGACCGAGCCCCAGAACACCGTGCGCTCCGGGTCGCGGGACGCCAGCTCGGCGCACTCCTCCCACGGCGAGAGGCCGTCGCGGTAGAGGTCGGTCAGCGGCAGCGGCATCGCGACCAGCATGTCGGTGTCTGACTCTTCGTAGACCATCTGCCGGATGTCCGTCGGGGTCCAGTCCCGCAGGAAATCCTCCGGCGGCAACGTCGTCGCGTTGTCCGGCGTGAGCGTGGCGTGGAAGGCGTAGAGGTGGTTGGAGAACATCTCCCCGGGCTTGCCGTAGGCGTTCTTCGGGTCGAAGTTGAACGGGTGGGCGACACCGTCGAAGACAAAGGCGTCGTCGATCATCAGCTGGCCTCCTCGGTGCGGGCGTGCTGGCGTAGGTAGGCGTCGCGGTCGGTGACGGCGACGGGGTCGGGCAGGAACCGCAGCTTTTTGGTCGCGTCCGCAGACAGCCGGTCGGTGGTCCAGGCCTCGTCCCAGACGATCTCCACCTCGGCTGTGTCGACGCCCGCAACGGTCTCGGCGGCGAGCTTCATCTCGTCAAGGACGCGGGCGGCGAACGGGCACCACCCCGACGTCAGCAGGATCTCGATCCTGGCGCGGCCGTCCGTGACGGCGATCGACCGGAGCAGGCCCATGTCCACGACCGAGATGCCCTTCTCGGCGCAGCACGGGTCGTACACCTGCGCCAGCGCGCGACGGATCTCCTCCATCCCCTGATGCTCGGCCCGCGCGTCCAGGACCGATAGCCGCGAGATTTCAGATGGTGTCGCTACGGCTTAGGGCGCCCTCACCTGCGGCCTCCGCCGCTAGGTGAGCGCGAGCGCGCGTGACACCCGCGCCGCGCCGGCGGTGAGCTTATGACGCAGCCGGGCGGCGCCGGGCAGGCTGCGCGGCGAGGTCACGACACCGACTGCGCCGACGATCTCGGGCGTGGTGATCGGCGCGGCGAGGCACCCGATGCCGACCGCGTACTCCTCGTTGTCCACAGCCACGCTGTCCGGGTGAGGGAGCCGGTCGCGGAGGTGGCGGGCTTGCACGACGGTGTGCCGGGTGAGCTGGTGCATCGGGTGGCTGGACAGGTACTCCTCGCGGTCCGGGACACGTAGCTGACCCAAGATGCTCTTGCCGAGCGCCGTGGCGTGCGCGGCGTCGTGGATCCCGACCCACAGGTCGATGCGCGGTGCCTTCGAGCTGTCGACGATGTCGAGGATGACGATCTCGCCGTCGTTGTAGCGGGCGAGGTAGACCGCGCTGCCGATCTCGTCGCGTAGCCACTCCAGCGGCGGCCGAGCCTGGGCCACCGACCGTGCCGCTCCGCCGTGCTGAAGCACGACGTCGAGCCGGTGGCCGAGCACGTAGCCGCCGTCATCGATCCGCTGCAGGTAGCCCTCGTGGGTCAGGGTACGCAGCAGGTGGTAGGTGGTGGGAAGGCTGAAACCGGCCGCCCGTGCCAGCTCCTTCGCCTGCGCCCGGCCGGCGGAGTCGGAGACAACCTCGAGCAGCCGCAGGGCGCGCTGGACGGACTGGATCAGTGTCGGTCCCCGAGCCACGTCTGCCATCGCCGCTCCTTCGCGGTCTGCTCAGCAGCGTAGGCAGGAAGGGTGTTGCGGGAAAGTGGTAGCGGCCGATCGTCCGCTACCCTGACCTCGACGCCGCCACGGCGGCCGACGCTCGCGGGCGTAGCTCAATGGTAGAGCTCCAGCCTTCCAAGCTGGTGGTGCGGGTTCGATTCCCGTCGCCCGCTCCAACCCGTTCGTGCTGGTCAACGCACAGCCCGTTCCGGCGAGTCGGATCCGAGCACCGAGGGGCCCGGAGACGGCTTCGCACTCTGCAATGTCTGGCGGTCTGAAGCTGAGATGCGCTCCTTCTACGACGACGTCATCCTGCCGAAACTCACCGAGGCTGGCCTTACCCCGACCGAACCCGTCATCTCACCAGTGTGGACATTCGCGAGACCATGAGCACATTTTCTGGCCGGCCAGCCAGGATGTGACCACGGGTGCGCCTGCGCCATCACGAGCACCCGGGCTCCGGGTCGCCGTTCCCTCTGCTGGTGATCGTCCACGCCGCGCCGGCCGCGGGGAGCCCCGCGAGGGCGTGAGTGCTGGTCACGCC
>JACDBJ010000291.1 GCA_013695005.1 Pseudonocardiales bacterium | reverse complement strand
GCGCCGACCCGGACATCGTCCTCGGTGACCTCCGCGGAGCCACGCCACGCCGCGTGCGCGATCGCCGTGCGGGCGATGACCAGGTCGGCGCGCATGCCGTCGACGTCGAAGGCCGCGCACACCGCGGCGACCCGCGCCACCTCGGCGTCGGGCAGCACCACGGAGGCGAGCCGGGCCTGCGCGGCGGGGATCCGCTCGGCGACCTCCGCCTCCTGCGCCCGCCAGGCAGCGGCGAACGCGTCCGCGTCTGCCTCGTAGGCCAGTCGTCGGCGGATGACCTCGGTGCGGGTCGCGACATCGCGGGCGGCGCGCACCTCAACGGTGAGCCCGAAGCGGTCCAGCAGCTGCGGCCGCAGCTCACCCTCCTCCGGGTTCATGGTCCCGACCAGCAGGAACTGCGCGGCGTGCGACACCGAGACGCCGTCGCGCTCGACGAACGAGCGACCCATCGCCGCGGCGTCCAGCAGCAAGTCGACGAGGTGGTCGTGCAGCAGGTTGACCTCGTCGACGTAGAGCACGCCGCGATGGGCGTCTGCCAGCAGCCCCGGCTGGTAAGCGCGCACCCCTTCGGTCAGCGCCCGCTCCAGGTCGAGCGAGCCCACCAGCCGATCCTCGGTGGCCCCCACCGGCAGCTCGACCAGCCGCGCGGGTCGCTCGCCCGCCGCGTCTGTCGTGAAGGCGGTGTCCGTGGCGTGCGGGCCGTCCGGGCACTCCGGGTCCGGCGCGTCGGGGTGGCAGCTGAACCGGCACTCCCGCACGGCACGCTGCGGCGGCAGCAGCGCAGCGAGCGCCCGCACCGCCGTCGACTTCGCGGTGCCCTTCTCGCCACGCACCAGCACGCCACCGATCCCAGGGTGGACGGCGTTGAGCAGCAGCGCCAGCCGCAGGTCGTCGTGGCCGACGACGGCGGTGAACGGGAAGCTCACGGCACCCTGCCTACCACGCCCGCCGTCACCGTCGGCAGCTCACGTGGCGCGCCACACTCGATCAGCTCCCACAACGCGCCGGTGTCCAGGTGCTCGCAGACCAGCTCGCCGAGCAGGTCGAGCTGGGCGGCGCGCAGGCCGGCGAAGTTCGTGTCCGGGGCCGGGTGGAACCCCCGCCGGCCCGCCAGCTCGGCGACCCGCTGCAGCAACCGGCATCGGAAGGCGTCGTTCTCCAGCAGGCCGTGCCAGTGCGTGCCGAGCACGTGGCCGGCGTCGGCGCCCTCCGGCGACGCACCTACGACCTTGATCAACGCCCGGTTGCCGCTGTGCGCCACACGCCCGTGGTGGATCTCGTAGCCGGTGACGGGCTCGCCGAGTGCGGTACCTGAGCGCTGGGCCAGCCGCTTGCCCGCCTCGAAGACGGTCTCCATGTCCAGCAGCCCCAGCCCAGGCACGGACGTGCCCGCAGCACCCTCGACGCCGTGCTCGTCCACGATGCGGCGGCCGAGCATCTGGTACCCGCCGCAGATGCCCAGCACCGGGCGGCCGGCCGCGGCGTGCGCCAGCACGGCGTCGGCCAACCCGGTCCACCGCAGCCACGCCAGGTCGTCCACAGTGGACTTCGTGCCGGGCAGCACCACGAGGTCGGCGTCGGCCAGTCGCGACGGCTCGGTGACGTAGGTGACGGCGACCCCCGGCTCGCACGCCAGCGCCTCGGCGTCGGTGGTGTTGGAGATGCGGGGCAGCCTGGCCACCGCCACCCGCAGCCACTGGCCCCCGCGGGGCGGCGGCGGCCGGCCGAGTGCACCGTCGGAGCCGGCGGCGAGCGAGTCCTCCGCGTCCAGCCACAGCGCGTCCGACCAGGGCAGTACGCCGTAGGTCGGCCGCCCCGTCAGCTCCTGCAGCTGCGCCAGCCCTGGCGCGAGCAGCGACGGGTCACCCCGGAATTTGTTGATCACGAAGCCGGCGATGCGCGCCTGGTCCGCCGGCGCGAGCACCGCCAGCGTGCCGAACAGGTGCGCGAGCACCCCACCACGGTCGATGTCGCCCACGACGATCACCGGCAGGTCCGCCACCGAGGCCAGCCCCATGTTCGCGATGTCGGTGCCACGCAGGTTGATCTCGGCGGGTGAGCCGGCGCCCTCGCAGATCACGACGTCGAACTCGCGCCGCAGCTCGGCGAGGGTGTCGGTGACCGTGCCGAGCAGGCCCGGCGCGTGCTCCCGGTACGACCGCGCGCTGACCGGCCCCTGCGCGTGGCCGAGCACCACCAGCTGCGAGCGCCGGTCGCTGCCCGGCTTGAGCAGCACCGGGTTGAAGCGGACGCTCGGCTCCAGCCCGCAGGCCGCGGCCTGCATCGCCTGCGCACGGCCGATCTCGCCGCCGTCGGGCGTCACGACCGAGTTGTTGGACATGTTCTGCGCTTTGAACGGCGCGACCGACACGCCCTCGCGGACCAGCCACCGGCACAGCCCGGCCACCAGCGCGCTCTTGCCGGCGTCCGAGGTGGTTCCGGCCACCAGCAGGGCACCGCCCGCCCCAGCGCTCATGCGACCTCCCCGCGCCCAGTATCGGACCCAGGCCGCCACAGGCTCGGGCGCGGGCCGCTCGTACATGATCGCCGTTTGGGTGGCTGAACGTGCGCTCAGCGAGCGCTAGTCCACCGAGACGGCGATCAAGCCGTCACGCTCGAATCGCGGAGGCGTCCCAGTCCGGCAGCCACGGCATGTGCGACTGGCCCCCGTCGGCCAGTCGGACCCCGAGCACCTGATGCAGCTGGATGTTGTTCAGCTCGAAGCCGACCTGGCTGGCCGCGAGGTACAGCCGCCACACCCGCGCCCTGGTCTCGCCGACCTCGGCAACGGCGTGACACCACTGGGCGTCGAGGTTGGCCGACCAGAGCGCCAGCGTACGGGCGTAGTGCTCGCGGAAGTTCTCCTCGTGACGGACCTCGAAGCCGGCGTCGTTCATCTGGGAGACCAGCAGCCCGACGCTGTGCAGCTGGCCGTCCGGGAAGACGTAGCGGTCGATGAACTGGTCAAGGGTGTGCGGCGAGTGCCCGTCGGGCTGGGTGATGCAGTGGTTGAGAAGCCGACCGCCAGGTCGGAGCTTGCCGAACAGGAACGCGAAGTACGCGGGCAGCTGGGCGCGTCCGAGGTGCTCGGTCAGCCCGATGGAGCTCACGGCGTCGAAGCCGGACTCCGCAACGTCGCGGTAGTCGAGGTGGCGCACCTCGGCGACGTCGCTGAGCCCGCGCTCCACGATGGCCTTCTGCGCCCACTCCGCCTGTTCGCGCGACAGCGTCACGCCAAATGCCTGCACGCCGTGCCGCTCGGCGGCGTGCATCACCATCCCGCCCCAGCCGCAACCCACGTCGAGCAGCCGCATCCCCGGCTGCAACCCGAGCTTGCGGGCCACCAGTTCGTGCTTGTGCTCCTGCGCCTGCTCGAGGTCGGCGTCGGGCTTCGGGAAGACCGCACACGTGTAGGCCATCGACGGGCCGAGCAGCCACTCGTAGAACTCGTTGGAGACGTCGTAGTGGTGCGAGATGACCTTGCGGTCGCGCTTGCGGGAGTGCAGTCGGCCGCGGGGCTTGACCTCCTCGGGCGGTGGCGGCGCCTTGGTCCGCAGCCGGATGCCCAACAGCTGGCGGGCGATCGCGATCTGCTCGCTACGTGGGATGTTGTTGGTCGCCAGGTCGGCCATGCCTCGCAGCGCCGGGTAGAGCTCGCCCTGCACCTCGAGCTCGCCGGTCACGTACGCCCGTGCCAACCCGAGCGATCCCGGCGCGGAGGCGAGGTAGGCCAACGCGCGCGGCGAGCGCACCACGAGGGTGATCTCGGCTTCCGGCGATCCGGCCTCGCTGCCGTCGTAAGCCTGCATCCGCACCGGGGCGGCTCCCACCGCCCGCTGGAAGATGTCCGCCACCTGCACGCGTCTCACCTACCTCGCACGCACTTGTCGTAGAGGTCGGGCAGTCGCCCTTGTGGGTCGTAGCGCTGCTTGAGCCGCCGATACGCCGGCCCGTTGTAGCGCCGCCAGAACTCGTCCTCGCTGTAGTGCACCGTCGAGTACAGCGACTTGTGCCCGCTGAGATCGTTCACCAACTGCTCCACCAGCCGGTTGTGTGCGTCCGGCGCCTGGCCCGGTGCGAGCGTCACGGCCGCCCAGAAGCCGACGTTCACGTAGAGCCGGTCGGGCTCCAGCGGGTACAGCGGCCACTTGTCGGCCCCACGCAGCCGGAGCGGGCAGAGCCACACGGGCGTGATGCCGACGTCGCGGTGGAAGACGTCGAGGAACTCGGCCAGCCGCTCGACCGGGATCTCCACGTCCTGGATCACCAACTCCTCGGCGGGGCGACCCAGCGCGGACCCGACCCGGTCGCTGAACCGCAGCCGCTGGTCGAGCGCAACCAGCCGGCGGTACACGTCGCTGCGCAGGTAGCGCCGCGGCCACAGCCGCCGCACCAGCGGGTGCTGGGCGCCGAACGCACGCGAGCACCAGAACCAGTCGGTGTCCCAGCGCCACAGGTAGTCCCGGATGCTGAGGTGGTCGAGCGGGTTCCGCCGGATCGAGCGGTAGTAGATCTCCTGGCCGGTGTAGTCGCTGGTCGCGGGCCCTTCGTCGACGAACTCGCCGAGCGTCAGGTACATCTCGTCGGGCCCGAAAACCGTCCCGTCGACGAAGTCCGGCGTCCGGGCATCACCTGGGTTGGCGCAGACCTGCTCGATTGCCTCGGCGCACAGCTTGGCGTCGGGGAAGCGCCGGTGGCGCAGCCGCACCACCGGGCGGACCGGCTGGAGCTCGATCCTGAGCCGCAGCGCGTAGCCAAGCGAGCCGTAGGAGTTCGGGAAGCCGCGGAACAGCTCGGCATGCTCGCCCTCGGGCCGCGCGGTGACCACCGCGCCGTCGCCGGTGAGGATCTCCATCTCGAGCACCGACTCGTGCGGCAGACCGTGCCGGAAGCTCGAGGACTCGATACCCAGGCCCGCGACGGCTCCACCGAGCGTGATCGTCTTGAGCTGCGGCACCACCATCGGCATCAGCCCGTGGGCCAGCGTGGCGTCGGCGAGCTGCTCGTAGGTGACCATGCCCTGCACGTCGGCGGTGCGCGCCTGGGGGTCGACGCTGAGCACCCGGTCGAAGCCGCGAGCGTCTAGCCGTGGGCCGCCGGCCGGCCCGCCGAAGCGGAACAGGTTGGAGGTCGACTTCGCCAACCGAACCGGCTGGTCGGCGGGCAACCGGGAGTAACGGGCCCGCAGATCGGCGACGGTGGCAGCGTGATCGCTCACGGCTGTGACGCTAGATGACAAGTACCCTTAGTGACCACTCCTGTCGCGCGGTCGACGGCTTGGTCGGCGGCGTGTCACCTGCTGGGTCAGCGGCCGGCCACCCGGCAGGCGTCCGTTGCCGCGGTGAGCGCGGCGCTGGCCCTGGCGGTGTCGAGCTGGACCGGGGTCTGGGCCGGGTCGGCGCCGGGCGGCAGCTTCCGCTGCGCCTGGTCGGCCAGCTCGTCCAGCGCGGCAACCAGCTCCTGCATGGCCTTGGCCAGGCCCGGGTCGGTGACGCCTGGCGTGGAGGCGATGTTGCGCGGGCTCATCAGCAGAAGGTAGAGCGCCGGTCCGAGCACCGGCCCCTGGCGGGCGGTGTCCAGCACGCCGCGCAGGGTGGTGGACGAGGTGGCGAAGCGCTGGCAGAGCGCGGTGGCCGGGTCGGCCGCTGGCGCCGCCGACGAGCCGCCCTCGGTGGAGGTGGGGCTCGGGGTGGCCGACGACGGACCGGCGCCGCTGGAGCAGCCCACCAGCCCCGCCGCCAGCACGGTGATCAGCACACTGGTGATCAGCACACCGGTGATCCGCCGCGTCGTCAACGGGCCGGCTCGCTGTCCAGCACCCTGGCGCGCTCGGTGGCCAAATCGTAGTCCGGCTCGGGATACCGCGGCGCGAGGTCGCGGAAGGTCTCGTCGAGCAACTTGGCCACCACCCAGTTCCGGTACCACTTGCGGTCCCCCGGGATGACGTACCACGGTGCCACATCGGTGCTGCACTGCTGCAGCGCCTCGGTGTAGGCCGCCATGTAGTCGAACCACTTCTTCCGGGCGTCGACGTCGGAGGGGTTGTACTTCCAGCGCTTCGTCGGGTCGTCCAGGCGCGCCAGCAGCCGCTCGGTCTGCTCGGCGGGCGAGATGTGCAGGAAACACTTGATCATCGTGACGCCCTGCTCGGCGATCTCGGCCTCGAAGTCGTTGATCTGCGCGTACCGCGGCCGCCACACGCTCTCCGGTACCAGCGACTCGACCCGCACGATCAGGACGTCCTCGTACTGCGAGCGGTCGAACACCCCGAGGCGGCCCGCCGCCGGCACCTGCTTGCGGATCCGCCAGAGGAAGTGGTGGCTCAGCTCGGCCGGCGTCGGCTTCTTGAACGACGCGATGTGCAGCCCGGCCGGGTTGACCAGGCCGACGACGTGGCGGATCGTGCCGCCCTTACCGGAGGTGTCCATCCCCTGCAGCAACAGCAGTACCCGGCGCTGGCCGCCGGCGGCCGCCTCGGCGAACAGCTCCTCCTGCGCCTGGTCCAGCCGGGCGCCGATCTCGATGAGCTCGTCGGCGGCGGCGGCCTTCGTCCTCGGCCCGAGCGGGCGTCCGCGCGGGTCGATCGCCTCCAGGTCGACCGACCCCGACGGCGCCCGGAACGTCTCACGCGCGCTTTGCTGACCCACCCGTGCAGCCTAACCAGCCATGATCGTGTGCCGTGGCTCGTGGTGGGATGGCGACGTGCTGCGACTGTGGCCGGAGCCCGCGATGCCGGTGGAGGACGACGCGCTGGTCGATCTCTACGCCTACCCCGGCGAGTTGGCGCGGCCCTACCTGCGGGTCAACTTCGTATCCAGCGCCGACGGCGCGGTGACGGTCGGCGGGGTGTCCGCCGGGTTGGGCTCGCCGGTCGATCGCAAGGTGTTCCTGCTGCTCAGGGAGCTAGCTGACGTCATCCTGGTGGGTGCGGGCACGGTCCGTGCGGAGGGCTAC
>JACDBJ010000283.1 GCA_013695005.1 Pseudonocardiales bacterium | reverse complement strand
CTCCGGCACTGGCCCTGACCGCCATCGCCCTGCTGCCGGTGGCAGCCGCGACCACCGACCTCGACGTGCTGACCGGCTGGGGCCTGGCCGAGATGCTCGGGCCTGCGGCCTGAGCCGCGGTGGTGCTAGCGGTGGCAGCATGCGTGACCGAGCTGTGGTCGCCGCGCCCACGGATCGGCATGCTGACCTTCGTCACCGCAGTGCTCATCCTGTGCACCACCGGCCTGCCGTCGGTCGTGGAGCCCGAAGCGCGGCTGTCGACCGCGTGGCACCTCGGTGGTTTCGTGGACGCCATCGCCGGCGACGGGGTGGTCCCGGCCGGCATAGACGCGCGGTTCTACTGGCCGGCCTTCTTCGCGCAGTGGGCGTGGTTCAGCGATGCCGCGGGTGCCGCGTCGTTGGACGGGGTGCTGCGCTGGTTCCCACCGGTGGTCGTCGCCGTCTGGGCCACCGGCGTGTACGCGCTGGCCCGCTCCATGCTGGGCGGCAGCCGCGCCCCGTGGGCGGCGGCCTGGCTGTTCCTGGGGCTGAACTGGATCGAGCAGGACTACTTCTCCCCGCAGGCCACCGGCATCGTCCTGCTGCTGACCGTGCTGACCTTCGTGCTCGGTCCGCTGGCCACTCGGCGCACCGACCCGACCGGACCAGCTAGCCCACGGGCGGCGCCCAGCTACGCCCGTCCCAATCTGTTCCAGCGCTGGATTGCGGCCGCCCGGAGGCCACCGAACCGGCCGCCGATACCGCCACGCCAGCTCTTGTTGATCTACCTGTGTAGTGCGCTCTGCCTGCTCGCGGTCGCCGTCTCGCACCAGCTCACGCCATACGCGATCATCGGCCAGCTCACGGTGCTGGCCATCGTCGGGCGGTTTCGCGGCCGAGGCCTGCTGCTGGTGGCGATCCTCGCGCTCGTCGTGTTCTTCGTCATCGCGGCCCGCGAGTTCTGGACCTTCCAGCTCTCGCTCGCACTGGGTACAACGGACGACGGTGGGGTCGTCGAGAACGCGCTGTTCAACAGGGTTTCCGGTGACGATGGCCAGGTCGCGGTCAAGTTGCTGCGGGTGATCGTGCCGCTGCTCAGCTGGGGGCTGGCGCTGCTGGGCGCCGTGGCCTACTACCGCCGCAAGCACGATGTCGTGCCGGTGTTCCTGGCTGCCGTACCGATGGGCCTGGCGCTCCTGCAGAGCTACGGCGGCGAGCTGTTCCTGCGCATCGCGCTCTACGGGCTGCCGATCCTGGCGGTGCTTGGCACGGAGGCGTTGCGCGCCATGGTCCGGCGCCAGCGCGGCCTGGAGGGCCCGCTCGCGCTCGGGATGGTCGCGTTGTTCGCGCTGCTGGTGGTGATCCGCGGCGGCAACGAGGCCTACACCCTTACCCGCCAGGACGAGCTGGCGATGACTCGTCAGGTGCTCGCGACGACACAACCAGGACTGGAGATCGTCTCGCTCAGCGGGGTCGGCCCGCGACACCTCGGGGGCATCGACACGTTCAGTTTGGGCTCCGGCAACATCAAAGGCTGCGACAGCCTCGCGGACGATCCGATCCGCTGCGTTGGTGAGGAGGCCCCGGACGTCCTGCTCATCTACCACTCGACCGAGCAGCAGGGCGTCGTCCTCGACAACAAGCCGCCCGGCTGGTCACGCGAGGTCGTCCGGCAACTGGTGGCCGGTGGAACCTACAAATTGGCGTTCCAGGACGGGTTCAACGCCGCGCTCACTAAGGTCGGCACTCCCGTCGAAGTGGTCCCTTAGTGGGACGCCCGAACCGCAATCGAGGTGAGCCGTGATCGGTGATCTTGCTGCGTGGCTGATCTTCGTGATCGTGCTCGTGCTGCTCGGGCTGCGCGCATGGCTGGTCGAGACCAGCCCTGCCGGCGGTGTTGGCGACCGTGACGTGCGACTGGTGACGATCGGGATTGGCGTCGCATTGGGCGTGCTCGTCGTGGCTGTCGCGGTGAGCGGCGGGATCGACCTCGTCGGCCTCCTCCTCAACCCACCTGCACCTGTACCCGATCCCGTGCTCGATCCGGTACCGGTACCGGTGCCGGCACCGGTACCGGCACCGGCGCCCGTGCCCGGTTAGGCCGGCGGGAGGGCCAGCGCCACGTACTTGGTCTCCAGGTACTCGCGGATGCCCTCGGCGCCGCCCTCGCGGCCGAGGCCGGAGTGCTTGACCCCACCGAAGGGCGCCGCCGGGTTGGACACCATGCCCTGGTTG